>JAEZBH010000399.1 GCA_023427285.1 Pseudomonadota bacterium | reverse complement strand
ACCCAGTAGCCGCCCAGATCAGGGGAGAAGAAGATGTCCGGCCGCTCATTCAGGCTGGCGATATAGCCCCAGGGATCGCGGCGGATGGCTTCATCATTCCGAAAGTCGAAGCGAAGCACGCGATCTGGTGGAACATGCGCAGGAATGGTAACGGTATCCATGACACTACTCTCCCGGTTTGATGCCGTTTCTTTGGCGGCTGTTGCGGCCTAGAAGTGCAACAGGGCCGCCATTCGGGCAAGGAAACCGACAGCTATGAGGTGGCCATCCTTACGTGATCTGGCCATAAAAGCTCGTGATGCAGATTGACCTTTTCGCTTCCGTACCCAGAATGGCGGCATGATCGAAACGCCGATAATTCTGGCACAAATGTCCCTCCCGATAGGCGAGGCGCAGGTTGTTGATTGGCATTGGCCCTCGCCGATGGAGGCGACCTCGTGCGAGGATCGGCACATGATAGAAATGTCACTGCCGCCCTTAGCCACGGATGGTACGGGATGCTTTCCGGAGATTGCTCCTGATCGCTTCAGTCACATCGGGAATGTGTTTGTGCGACCGGCCGGCATTACGTTGCATTCGCGCAGTAACGGCGGTCATATCCGCACTGTTCGCCTTGCGGTTGAGCAGAGCTGCTTCGAAGCCACGACGGGCTACAGCATCGATGCGAACCCGGATGTCTTGCGGATGTGCCTCGATTTGCGAGATGGACGACCGCGCACCCTGCTGAAGCGGATGCATGAAGAGCTGGTCGCGCCCGGTTTTGCCGGAGCAGCGCTTCTCGAAGCGTACGGAACGGCGCTGATGATCGAGACGTCCCGAAGCATCGCTGCGCACCGGGAGCGTTACGCGAGCCTTGGCCGTCTTGCGGGGTGGCAATACCGCAAAGTTTGCGAGCGCATCGAGGCGGAAGGCCCGGCGCCGACCCTGGCGGAACTGGCCGCCCTGTGCGGCATCAGTGTTCGCCATTTCGTTCGCCTGTATCGCGCCCTGACCGGTGAAAGTGTCACGGCCCACATTGCGCGCACTCAGGTTGCCCGCGCGATGGTGCTGCTGAGGGACGATGCGTTGCCATTGAAGGAGGTGGCGGCGCGTCTCGGGTTTGCCCATCCCGGAAGTTTCTCGGCGGCCTTCCGGCGTGCCACCGGCATCAGTCCGAGCAAATATCGTCAGCAGGCTGAGTAACACCGAATAGACTTGGGACACGATGTTCAGCCGTTCAAACAGCTAACGGTTTGGCTGCGCGAGCCAGAGCTTGCTTCAGCGGGCGTATCCCTCCCTCACGCGCTCGGCCCTGAAAGGATAAGGGAGTGCAGAGGGTCCAAGACCCTCTGCAAAAAAGAAAAATCTCAAGCCCAAAGAAAAAGGCTCCGCGATGCGGAGCCTTTCTCGTGTTCAATGTGAACTGTGAAAATCAGTCCACGAAGGCGCGTTCGATGACGAACTGGCCGGGGTTGGCGTTGGAGCCTTCCTTGAAGCCCAGCTCGGTCAGGTAGGCCTGGAATTCCTTGATCATGGCCATGCTGCCGCACATCATCACGCGGTCTGTCTCCGGGTCCAGCTTCTTCGGGCCATTGAGGCCCTCGAACAGCTTGCCGTTGTCGATCAGGGCGTTGATGCGGCCGGTGGTGTGGAAGTCCTCGCGGGTGACGGTCGGCACGTAGTGCAGCTGCACCAGCGCCTGTTCGCCCACCAGCGGATCGTCGGCCAGGTGGCTTTCCAGTTCGGCGCGGTAGGCAAGGTCGCTCACGCGGCGCACGGAATGCACCACAATGACCTGCTCATACAGCTCATACACGTCCGGATCGCGGATCAGGCTGAGGAACGGGGCAAGGCCGGTGCCGGTCGAGAGCATGAACAGGCGCTTGCCCGGCAGCAGGGCATCGGTCACCAGCGTGCCGGTCGGCTTGCGGCCGAGGAAGATTTCATCGCCCGGCTGGATCTTCTGAAGGCGCGAGGTCAGCGGACCATCGGGCACCTTGATCGAGAGGAATTCCAGTTCCTCGGCATAGGACGGGCTGGCAACCGAATAGGCGCGCAGAAGCGGGCGCTGCTCGCCCGGCAGGCCGATCATCACGAACTCGCCCGAGCGGAAGCGGAAGCTGGCTGGACGGGTGATCGTGAAGCTGAACAGGTGTTCGTTCCAGTGGTGCACCTTCAGAACGGTTTCCACGGTCAGCGCAGCAGAGGGCTCAAGCTTGGGCATTTGCTGCAGGCGATCGCTCATGTTCAACACTTCCTCTTAATCAACGTGTTCTGGCGGAGACCGCCGGCACTGGCCGAAGCGATACGTCGGCCTGTTTTGAACCCCCCGGCACATATAGGGGCAGCGTTCAGCCATCCCAAACCATAGTGAACATGGTTGCGCCGAGGTTTCTTTATCCGCAGCGTGCGCGCGGAGCAAGAAGGGCGCTATTGCCGGTTATTTTTCAAAGCCATGAAAAATCAATGTCTTATCAAAAAGTGGATAGATCCGCTTACTCGGGGCAAACAATTTCTTGTGCGGCATTGCCTGGCCAAGGGTCTAGTCGGGGGCCTGGCTGGCTTTGCAAAACAGTCCGGGCCTTGGGCGGTTTTCTGTTGCAAGCCGATGCGCCAGCACAGTTTACTGCACAGGTGCTTATGAGTATCGAATCGGGATTTTCTGGTTCAATGCCCGAAAAGGCCGGTTGCGGGCAAGGTCAATCGCTGGTTTGCGCCCATATGCCGCGTCTCAGGAGGCGGTACCTTGCAGGCTTGCGCGTGCGGCTTGTTCTTCGCGTGCCAGCCGCACGATCTCGCGCAGGCGCATCAGGTCGAGCGCGCCGGGGACGCGGTAGCGGCCAATCACCATGCCGGGCGTGCCGGTCAGGCCGAGCTGAGCCGCCTGTTTGGCATTGCGGGAGAGCAGCTGGCTGATTTCGGCCTCGCGGCTGTTCATATCCTGCTCAAGTTGCGCCCAGTCCACGCCAGCCTCATCGGCGGCTCTCTGGATCGTCTCTTCGTTCAGCCGTGCAGGCAGGTTCATAAGCGCGGCGTGCAGCTGCGGGTGCTTGCCTTGCCACTGGCTGGCGATGGCGGCGCGTGCGGCTTGCACTGAACCATGGCCCAGCACCGGCCAATCACGGAACACCACCCGGATGGCGCGGTCTTCCTCCAGCAAATCCTGCACCGCGCTGTCCAGCGAGCGGCAGTAGCCGCACTGGTAGTCGGAGTAGATGACGATGGTGAGATCATAGCGCTCCGGCGTGATCGCGGGGGCCAGCGAGTCTTCGTAAACGGCGGCTTCCGAGAGCGGCAGGGACGGGGCGGACCCCCCGCTGCGGCTTTCGGCGTTGCTGAGGATCTGGGCGAGCAGCGCAACCAGAATGACCCCGCCAACGGCTGCGAACCATCCAAGGGCTGTGAAGAAGGTGCGCTTTTGCATGAAAGGGTCCTTGGCTGGATGCCTGCGGCGCAATCTGTGCGGCTGGTTATGGTTATGCGGTGTGGCGGGGAGAGGCAAGGATGGCGGTGCGCCGCGGGCAATCCCTTGCTTGAATATGATAATGATTCTCATTGACATCGGTCATCCCAAATCCTATTCCGATGCTATTGCGAATCTTTCGCAACAATGAAGTTTGGGTGAAACGATCTTGGTGTCTTGCTCTGCCTGATCCCGTCAGGGGCGCGCTGGTTGGGCCGCGCTCCGTTCCGGGCAGGCACAGGAAAACATCGAGTCTGATCAAAGACGACAGGGGGTTTGTAATGGCTCAGCTTAATGGCACTTGCGCGCGTGCGGTTCTGTTCGCCGGCACGGCGTTCAGCATTGCGGCACCGGCATTGCCCGCGCTTGCCGATGATACGGCAGAACAGGCGAACACCATCGTTGTCACCGCTGCGGGGCGCGAGCAGGAACTCAGGGACGCGGCGGCAACCATCAGCATCATCAGCCGGGAAGATCTGGAGCAGATGCCGTACCGCGAGGTCACGGATGCGCTTTATGAAATTCCGGGCGTCACCGTCTCGATGGGCGAGGGCAACTCGAAAGACATCTCCATCCGGGGCATGGGCGGCAAGTACACGCTCATCCTTGTGGACGGCAAGCGCCTGAGCAGCCGCGAATCTCGCACCAACGGCGGCAACGTGTCGGAAGGCGGCCTGCTGCCGCCGCTGGAGTCGATCGAGCGCATCGAGGTCATTCGCGGCCCCATGTCCTCGCTCTACGGCTCTGACGCCATGGGCGGCGTGGTCAACGTCATCACCCGGCGCGTGAGCGATCGCTGGCGCGGCAGCGCCCGCGTGAACGGCACGGGCCAGCTCGCCAGCGAGTTCGGCCATCTGTGGGACGGCAACTTCTACCTTGCAGGCCCGGTGGTGAGCGATGTGGTCGGCGTGCAGCTCTACGGCTCGCGCAGCCGTCGCGGCGAGGACGCCTTTGAAGGCGGCACGCCCGAGCGTGATGATGACAGCCTTGGCGCCAAGCTGGCCTTCAACCTTAGCGACAAGCACAGCCTGATCGCCGAGGGGAGCTACTTCCGCCAGGACGTTACCCAGCGTTACGGTGAGGGCGGCTCGGGCACCATCTCCAGCAGCACTCCGGCAGGCACGGTGAGCCGCCAGCTGCAAAAGCGCTATGTCGGCGCGCTCAGCCACAGCGGTGACTGGGGTTTTGCAACGTCCGAGAGCTATGTGCAGCAGGAAGATGCGAAGAACATCACATCCGAAAAGCGCATCAAGAACACCGTTGCCCAGTCGATCTGGGCGGTGCCGGTCGGCAGCCACACCCTGACCCTTGGCGGCTATTACCGTTATGAGGACATGACCGATCTGACCGGCAACAAGCTGAATGGCTCGACCGTCACCGGCGTTGAGCGAGAATCCTGGGCCGCGTTCTCTGAAGCGGAAGTGAAGCTGGCAGCAACGCTCGCCTTTACGGCAGGCATTCGCTACGACCACGATGAGAAGTACGGCGCTTCATGGACGCCGCGCGCCTATCTGGTGTGGAACCCGACCGAGACGCTGACCGTGAAGGGCGGCTATTCCGAGGGCTTTCGCGCACCGGATCTGCGCCAGACCGAGCCGGGTTGGGGCCAGTCCTCGCGCGGCGGCACCATGTACGGCAACCCGAACCTGAAGGCGGAAACCTCGGCCACCTACGAGGCCTCGGCGATCTACGCGACGAACCGCCTCAGCGCGGGCGTGACGGTTTACCAGACCGACTTCGACAACAAGATCCTGCGCCTCACCTGCGAAGAGGCGGGGGCGTGGTGCATCAATGAGCCGCTCAGCTCCATCGGCCGCAAGCCGACCACCTACACCAACATCGACAAGGCCCGCATTCGCGGCGTTGAGCTGACGCTGGAAGTGCCGTTGGCCGAGACGGTGATGTTCAAGGGCACGGCAACGCTGCTTGAGTCCGAACAGCTGACCGGCGTGAACAAGGGCAAGGCCGTCAACGCCCTGCCGAAGCAGCAGCTGACGGCTTCGCTCGACTGGCGTCCGAACCCGGCAACCAGCCTCTACGTCCGCAGCGTCTATCGCGGCGAGGAGCGCCAGACCGAGGTTCCGATCAGCGGCAGCAACATCACCGCGCCGGGCTACAACACGGTTGATATCGGCGGCTCCTACCGCCTGAGTGACACCGTGTCCGTTTATGGCGGCGTGATGAACCTCTTCGACAAGCGCCTGAACCTCGATGAGTTCGACTATGCCATTGATGGCGCCCGCGTCTGGCTCGGTCTCGGGGCTCGCTTCTGAGGCGGTTTGCGTCTTTGCGACCCGTCAGAAGGGGGGGATCAGGAGGTGGGCTTGTCGCCCGGCGTGCTGATGCGGCGCAGGCCCGCAAGCAGGGCGGCCCGCGAAATCTCGCC
This sequence comes from Pseudomonadota bacterium, assembly GCA_023427285.1. Lineage (GTDB taxonomy): Bacteria > Pseudomonadota > Alphaproteobacteria > Sphingomonadales > Sphingomonadaceae > Pedomonas. The sequence goes on along the minus strand of JAEZBH010000399.1, from coordinate 1,554 downwards.
TGTATGAACGTGGCGGATGATGCCGGTGGCGTCCACAAACAGGGTGGCGGGATAGGCCTTGAGGCTCAGCGTCTCGCTCACCACGCTTTGGGGGTCGAGCATGATCGCCTGTGCGCCCAGCTGTTCCCGGTGCAGGTAGCGAATGACGGTGGAGACCGGCTCGCCCTGGTTGACCAGGAGGATCGGCGTGCCGGGGCGGTCGGCGGCCACGTCGATCATCATGGGCATTTCGCGGCGGCAGGGCGGGCACCACGTTGCCCACAGATTGATGACGAACGGCTTGCCGCGCAGCGTATCGAGCGCCAGCGGCTGTCCGGTCAGGCGGGTAACGGTAAGGCTTTGCGGAAACGGCTCCACCTGGCTGTTCGCGGTTGTGCGCGCAAGGCCGAGCCAGACGAGGGCGATGGCGGCAAGGGCGGCCAGTGCCATCAGGCGGCTTGGCCCGCGCCACAGCGCAAGCAGCGTGACAGCGCCTGCCGCCACGCCCCACAGGGCGGAGAAGCCGCCCTGCCAGATGTAAAAGACGCTCCACGGTTCCGGCACGAAGGCGGAGAAGTGGGTGAAAATGAAGCCGAGGCGGGCAAAGAGGATGCCCATGATGACGGCGGCGACCGCTGCCCGGTTGCCCTGTTTGGCATGTCCGGCCCTGCGGGCGATCCAGCCGCACACGGCGAGGAACACGGCAATGGCGGCAAGGGCGATGAACCGGTCCACCGCCAGCACCAGCGAGCCAAGAGGCAGTGTCATGTCCGTCCATTCCTCCGCGGAACGCCAGTCGTGGGCGCACAGTAGGCCCGCAAACTACGGAACAACGGGGGCTGTTGTAAACAGACTGGAACGACGTATCTGCGCCTGCCTTACTCAACCGTAAGGATCAGCTCACGCAAGCGCCGTCAGGTGGAACGGTTTGGAGGCGACCACTTCCTCGCCCAGTTGCAGGTCGATGGTCTCGCCGTCCTGCCAGGTCACGCACACGAACAAGCCCTTGGGAGCCAGGGTTTCCGGCATGGGGGCATGAAACATATAGCTCGCCTCGCGGGTGGAAACGGCAACTTCCACCATGCGGTCCGGCAATTTGGTGATGTACATGCGGATGCCGTCTGATGACAGCGGCGGGAAGATATAGCGCTGGCCGTCGGTTGCCCAATCCGGGTTGGCGGGCCGCAGCCAGGCCTGCAAGGCTCCCTGCTTCTTTAAGGACATGGCGCTCTCCCATTCAGGAACCCCACAGGATATGGAGCGGTCTGGACAAAAGACCACCTCGCAGGGCGCAGGAATCCGGGAAATTTCGGGGAACAGAAGGGAATGCCGGATGACCCGTGGCGCAAGGAGCGAGAGGCCGCCAACGGCGGCTCTGGCCCGCGCTAGAGCAGCTTTCGAGCAGGGTGGAACACCCTGCGCTTAGGAAAGTGCGACCCGTAAAGAGTTTAGAGCCGCGATCTGATGCAATCAGACCGGACAAGGCTCTTGTATTGGTGCTCAGTGCAGTCGGTATTCGGATTTCACCCAGCTGATCTGCGCGGGGCGAACCAGACCGGAGTGGGTGATGTGGAC
>JAEZBH010000373.1 GCA_023427285.1 Pseudomonadota bacterium | reverse complement strand
TCCTTGATCAGCGTGTCGAACACCTGATCGTGGGTCAGGTCTGCGCTGTGATCCATGTTCTTTTTCAGCTCGGCAAAATCCTCGAACACTTCGGCATTCCAGTGCACGAGGAAGCGCAGCTCATCCGTGTGGTGGCGGGCAATGACTTGATCATCCGTCTTCAGCAGCCAGTGGTCGCGGCTTTCCGGGTCACCCGAGAACAGGCTGTGGAACGCCAGTCCGTTGGGGCGCTGCTGGTCTTCCGGACCGTTGGCCTCGCCGCGGTGGACCATCATTTCGTTCTGCACGACGACGCCGCGATTGTAGATCGGCGGTTGCAGGCGCTCTGGCGCTTCCAGCGGGCCGTTGGGCCAGTAGGTGAAGCCGCTGTTGGGGCAGTTGGACCACCAGGTGATGACCTGCGCCATCTTGATAAGGTAATCCTGAAACAGGCCGGACTTGCCCATGACTGCGCACAGCCACGTCGGCGAATTTTCGTAGCGAATGCCACGGAAACTTGGCGAGTCCAGATGGCCGGGGTCGAAGTTGGCGCAGGGGCCGTTGATGTTGAACAGCATCATCTGCGGCTTGGCGTACTGGGCGTTCCAGTAGGTCTTTGCGCGCTCGACGAACTCCTGCTTGTAGAAGATATCGTGCAGCTCCGGGTAAAGCGACGTGCCGTAGTTTGCGTAAAATCCCCGGAAGGTCGGGGAGATGAACATGTCCAGGGAGGGTTCAATCCCTTCGGGCATTGCGCCGGACATGGTGGCGATCAGCTCCTCCGCCGAGCCGAAGTGCTGGGCGATGATCAGCTTCCACGGGCCATGGTCGCGCACCACGCCCAGCAGGCGCTCATGCTCTTCCTTGGTGTAAACGTTTTCCATGATGACCGGCGGAGCAACCGGGCGCAGGACATTCGACAAACGTTGCTTTTCAGCTTGGGTATGCACTTTGAGCCTCCCCGGGCTTGGATTGGTATATGTAAGCCAACACTCACTTGGGCTTATTGCATCCTGCTCAGAGGGGTGCAACCGTCTGTTTTTCCCAATTTTGGTAAGTTTGAATCGGGCGAAAAATTGCGGAAAAATCGTGCCTTAGATGTTTTGGTGAACCGGCGCGGGGGAGGCGGAAATCCGTCATGGCATGTGCGGCGCACATTTTTCGAAGGCGAATCGGAAAATGCGTCGGGTTGGCTTGACGGAGCGTTTCGTTTCGATCGATAAGTGAGTGAACACATACATTCGCAAGGGGGGAGTCATGTCTCAAATGGATCATTTCGGATTTACCAAGCTGCTGGTTGATGACCTCGAAGCCACGGCAACCTTTTACAAGTCCGTGTGCGGTCTGACCGAGCTGGCGCGCGTCGATTCCGAAATTGCGGGCCGTCCGATCCGCGAGATCATGTTCAATGCAACGGGGCAGGGTGCGGCAACGTTCGTGCTGCTGAACTTCGTTGGAGCGCCCAAGCCGCACAATGATGAAGTCATCATTGGTTTCCAGACCAGCGACGTGGAAGCTTTTGTTCAGCGCGCCGTGGCGGCGGGCGGCTCCATTGCCGAGGACGTGAAAGCTATGCCGGAGCATGGCGTGAAGGTCGGCTTCGTGCGCGACATTGAAGGCCACCTCATCGAGGTGGTGGAAATGCTGCAAAGCTGATCGGCCCCGCGCACGCGTGCCAAAAAGAAAGCGCCCCGTTTGGGGCGCTTTTTCGTTTGGGCTTTTGGCGTCAGTTCCCTGGCTTCCACGGGTAGAAGGGCGGCATGGCGCTGGCCTTTCCCTGAAACTCGGCTTTGCGCTTTTCATTGAAGGCGCGCACGCCTTCCTTGCCGTCGTTTATGCTGGTGTAGAACATCGCCAGAGATTCGATTAGGTGGGCCTCAAGCGGATTGGGCAGGGCGCTGTTGTGGTAGAGCATCTGCCGGATCAGCGCGATGCTGACCGGAGACCGGTCTGTAATCAGCGAGCGGGCAAAGGCGCAGGCTGTCTCCAGCAGTTGGTCCGGCGCCACCACTTCGCGCACCAGGCCCTTTTCGCGGGCTTCCTCTGCCGTGAAGATATTGGCGCGGTAAAGCCATTCCAGCGCCTGCTCCATGCCAACGATGCGCGGCAAATACCAGGTGGAGCAGGCCTCCGGCGTAATGCCGAGCCGCCCGAACACGAAACCGATGCGCGCCGCCTCAGAGGCGAAGCGAAAATCCATCGGCAGCGTCATGGTCGCCCCGATGCCAACGGCTGCGCCATTGATCGCACCGACAATCGGCTTCAGGCAGTTGGCCATGGCAAGGGCCACGCGTCCGCCCGTATCGCGCACGCCGTGGTGGATGGCGGGATCGTCCAGCCGCTCGCGCAGGTCCTGCAAGGTGGGTGTCAGGCTCTCGTCGAGCCCGAACACGTTGCTCTCGACGCTCAGGTCCATGCCCGCACAGAAGGCGCGGCCTGCGCCCGTCACCACGATGGCCTGCACGGCATCATCAGAACTGGCGCGGGTGTAGGCATCCACCAACTCGTTCGCCATCTCGACCGTAAAGGCATTCAGCGCGTCTGGCCGGTTGAGGGTGAGGAGCAGCAGTCCGTCGCTCACCTCGTAGCGTAAAGTTGAGTAGGACATGATCGCAACTCCTCTGCGGGTTGGGGCTCAGGCGGTCAGGCGCGTGGCGGTGGCCAGGCTCTCGCGGCATTCGGTGATGATCCGCTCGATCAATTCCGCGCAGGTGGGGATATCTTCCATCAGGCCGATGCCAACGCCTGCCCACAGCAGGCCGTCATCCACCGTGCCGTTTTCCAGCGCGGCCCGGCCGCGTGCGCCTGCAACCAGCTCCCGCACGTCATCGAACGTTGCGCCGGGGCGCTTCTCCAGCTCTGCAACCTGCTCGGAAATGGCGTTGCGGAACACCCGCGCCGTGTTTCGGAACGGCTTGAAGATCACCTTGGTGTCCCGCTCCGTGCCCGCCACGATGGCCTGCTTGATGGCGTCATGGATTGGGGCTTCTTTTGTCAGCATGAAACGCGTGCCCATGTTGATGCCGTGCGCGCCGAGGGCCAGAGCCGCAGCCATGCCCCGCCCGTCTGCAATGCCGCCGGAGGCAACGACCGGAATTTTCAAAGCCCGCGCCGCTGCCGGGATCAGCACCAGACCCGGCACATCGTCCTCGCCAGGATGGCCTGCGGCCTCGAAACCGTCAATGCTGATGGCATCAACGCCGTTGCGCTCTGCCGAGAGCGCGTGACGAACCGCAGTACATTTGTGGACGATCTTAACGCCTGCTTCCTTGAACAGGGCGATGAATTCCTTCGGGCTGTTGCCCGCCGTTTCAACCACCGTGACGCCAGAGCTGATGATTGCCTTGGCATATTCCAGATAGGGCGGCGGATTGGTGGACGGCAGCATGGTCAGGTTGACGCCAAAGGGCTTGTCGGTCATCTGGCGGCAACGCGCGATCTCGGCCCTCAGCGCATCCGGCGTTGGCTGGGTCAGGGCCGTCAGGATGCCAAGACCGCCAGCGTTGGAGACGGCAGACGCCAGTTCGGCGCGCCCGACGCCTTGCATGCCGCCCTGAATGATGGGGTACTGGATGTTGAGCAAATCAGTGAGCGGCGTTTTCATCGGGTCGACTCCGTAAGAAAATGCGTGCGCACGCAGGAGCTGGCAGGCGCATGGCCCTGCGAGAGCATCGAATAAGATTTTGTTCGGAACATATTTGATTAC
>JAEZBH010000362.1 GCA_023427285.1 Pseudomonadota bacterium | reverse complement strand
GGTTACTTCAACCAAAGCGCGGTTCGTGGTGCACCGGGCAACAGAAGCACTAACGCGGCACGGAGGGCGCCGGGCAACAGAAGTCCCTCCATTTTTTTGTTATATTCGACCGAGGGCCCTTCGGCGTCTTGACGACGAAGGGACTGTGCCGCACGGTGACATGGTGACGACAGAATCGCTCATTCCTTATGAAGACTATGTCCAGGCTGCTCTGCGCAGCGTGGTGGCGCGCGTTCTGAAATCGGTGCAGACCGATGGCCTGCCGGGCCAGCATCATTTCTACATAGCCTTCAAGACCCGGTATCCGGGCGTGGTGCTTCCCAAGGCCCTGCTTGAGAAGTACCCGGATGAGATCACCATTGTCGTCCAGAACCGCTACTGGGATCTGGATGTGCAGGACGATCACTTCGAGGTGAGCCTGTCGTTCAATCAGGTGCCCTCGCATATCGTGGTGCCTTATGCGGCGCTGGTTGGCTTCGTTGATCCTGCCGTGAACTTCGGCCTGCAATTCCAGCCGCCCGAGGCGGAGGAAGAGGTGCAGCCGCCCGTCGTCGTTGCAGACGCGGAGCCCGAAGAAGCGCCTGCGGCTGAGACCGATGCCCCTGCCGAAGGCGGCAGCAGCAACGTCATCACGCTGGACCGCTTCCGCAAGAAGTCCTGACGGCTTCCCTTCATTGTGGTGAGACGCGCACCGGGTCAGAGGTTTCTGGCCCGGTTTGTTTTTTGCAGTCTTGAACAAGTCCCTGTCGGGTCTAGCATTTGCTGAGGGGTTGCCTTGAACAGCAAGGAGCGGATCATGGCAGTGCGCACGGAAACTGACAGCTTCGGTCCCATCGACGTTCCCGGCGAGCGCTACTGGGGCGCGCAGACGCAGCGATCCATCCAGAACTTCCCCATCGGCGGCGAGCGGATGCCCGCGCCGCTCATTCACGCGCTCGGCTACATCAAGTGGGCGGCAGCAAGGGTGAACGCGCGCCTTGGCGATCTTGACGGGCAGCGCGCGCAGGCGATTGAAACGGCGGCCAGGGAAGTCGCCGAAGGTCGGCACGATGACGAGTTCCCTCTGGTCATCTGGCAGACCGGCTCGGGCACCCAGACCAACATGAACGCTAACGAGGTGATTGCAGGGAGAGCCAACGAACTGTTGCGGGGCGAGCGCGGCGGCAAGGAGCCGGTCCACCCCAACGATCATGTGAACAAGGCGCAAAGCTCCAATGATACGTTCCCGACCGCCATGCATGTGGCCAGCGCCCGCGAGGTGGTGGAGCGGCTGATACCGGCACTCATTCACCTGCAAGAAGCGCTGGAGGCCAAGGCGGAAGCATGGGCGGACATCATCAAGATTGGCCGCACCCACCTTCAGGATGCCACGCCCATAACGCTGGGGCAGGAGTTCTCAGGGTATGCCCACATGGTTGCCATGAGCATCGAGCGCCTGAAGGCGGTGATGCCGCGTGTCTATGAGCTGGCGCAGGGCGGCACGGCGGTTGGCACCGGGTTGAACAGCCGGAAAGGCTGGGCCGAAAGCATTGCACTGGAGTTGCGGGAGCTGACCGGCCTGCCGTTCGTGACGGCCCCGAGCAAGTTCGAGGCGCTCGCCACCCACGATACGATGGTGGAGCTGTCAGGCGCGCTCAACACCATTGCCGTCAGCCTCAACAAGATTGCCAACGATATCCGATTGCTCGGCAGCGGGCCGCGCTGCGGCCTTGGCGAGCTGATCCTGCCGGAGAACGAGCCGGGCTCGTCCATCATGCCGGGCAAGGTCAACCCCACGCAGGCGGAAAGCCTGACCATGGTCGCGGCGCAGGTGATGGGCAATCACACAACCGTGACAGTGGCCGGTGCGCAGGGTCACTTCGAACTCAACGTGTTCAAGCCGGTGATCGCCTACAACGTGCTGCAATCCATTCGCCTGCTGGCCGATGGGGCGCGCAGCTTCACCGATCGCTGCGTTGTCGGCATCGAGCCGAACCGGGAGCGGCTGGATGCGATCCTGAACGAAAGCCTGATGCTGGTGACCGCGCTTGCGCCAGAGATCGGCTACGATAACGCCGCCAAGATCGCCAAGCACGCCCACCACAACGGCACCACGCTGCTTGCCGCCGGGCTGGAGTTGGGCCTCATTACGGAAGAGCGCTTCCGCGAGGTCGTGCGACCGGAGAGGATGCTCGGCCCCTCCGGCTGATCCACCATTGCGGCAACGATTCCTCTTTGCGTCCGGGCTGTGGTGCTGGCACACAAGGGGGGTATGGAGATTTCACTGCACAGCATGACGGGCTTTGCCCGCACGAGTGGCGAGGCCGAGGGCTGGTCCTGGGTTTGGGAACTGAAGTCGGTCAATGGCCGCAGCCTTGAGTTGCGCCTGCGCCTGCCGCCGGGGTTTGATGCGCTGGAGCCGGGCGTGCGTGCCATGGCGCAGGCCAGACTGGCGCGCGGCTCGGTCAATGCCGCGCTGACGGTGACGCCCGCAGGCGGCAGCGGTGCGCTGTCGCTGAACCGGGATTTGCTGGACCAATACGCCAAAGCTGCGCTGGAATTGGCCGAGACTTACGGTCTGCCCAAGCCGGGACCGGCGGAGCTTCTCTCCCTCAAGGGCGTGGTGGAGGGCGAACCTGCGCTGGGCGAAGAGGCCAGAGCCGCCTTGCACGCCGCTATTTTGGCTGATCTGGAGCAGGCCGTGGCCAGCCTCAAAGCGCACCGGGCGGTTGAGGGCGAGAAGATCGCCGCGCTGCTGACGACGCTGCTGGACCGGATCGCCCTTCTGCACGCAGAGGCGGAAGCGGCGGCGCGTGAGCAGCCCGCCATGATCCATGAGCGCCTGAAAGCCCAGATCGAAAGCCTGCTCTCCAGCGACAAGCGGGTGGATGCGGACCGGGTGGCGCAGGAAGTGGCGCTGATCGCGGTGAAGGCGGACGTGCGCGAAGAACTGGACCGGCTCAAGGCGCATATTGAGCAGGCGCGGGGTCTCGTGAAGGCGGGCGGGCCGGTGGGCAGAAAGTTCGATTTCCTGGCGCAGGAGCTGAACCGCGAGGCCACAACCCTGTGCAACAAGTCTGCAACCGTGGAGCTGAACCGGGTCGGCCTTGACCTGAAGGCGACGATCGATCAACTCCGTGAGCAGATTCAGAATATAGAATAGCGTGGAAGGCTGACGTTTATGCCCTCGGTGGTTTCCTCCGGCGTGCGCCGTGGTTTGATGTTCGTGTTGTCCTCGCCGTCAGGGGCAGGCAAGTCCACGCTGTCGCGCCTGCTGCTGGCCGATGACAACAGCATCGTCATGTCCGTTTCTGCCACCACCCGTGCGCCGCGCCCCGGCGAGACGGACGGCAAGGACTATTACTTCGTGGACCAGAGCCGTTTCGATGCCATGGTTCAGGACGACGCCTTCCTTGAGTGGGCAACCGTGTTCTCCAACCGCTACGGCACGCCGCGCGGACCGGTGGATGCGGCGCTGGCGCTGGGCCGGGACGTGCTGTTCGACATCGACTGGCAGGGCACCCAGCAGATCGCCCAGAAGGCGCAGGGCGACCTTGTCAGGGTGTTCATCCTGCCGCCGAGCATGGCCGCGCTTGAGCATCGCCTGCGCAGCCGTTCGCAGGATTCCGAAGAGGTCATTCAGGGCCGCATGGCCCGCGCGGCGGATGAGATCAGCCATTGGGCCGAGTACGATTACGTGCTGGTGAATGATGATCTGGAGCGCTGCTTGTCGCAGGTGAAAACCATTCTGGCCGCTGAACGACTGAAGCGGGCTCGACAAACCGGCCTCGCGGAGTTTGTGAAAGGGATGCTCAATCCCTAAATAGGGTTAGTCCTGATCAGAACGGGCCTGATCGGAATAGGGAACACAGACACAACGATACAAAGAGGCTGCTTATATGCGATCCTTGATGTGGCTAGGTGCGGGACTGGTGGCGGGCCTTGGGCTCGCCTGGGGTGTTACCACCGGGCCTGATGGTGCAACCAACGGCTCCACCGCCGGCGCACAGATCGCGCAAACCGAAACGGCGCCGCGCGTTGCCCCCACATCAACCGCACAGGTTCAGCTTTCTTACGCTCCGGTGGTGCAGCGCGTCTCCCCCAGCGTTGTGAACATCTACACCAAGACGCTCGTCAGCCGTCAGCCGATGATGGAAGACCCGTTCTTCCGCTTCTTCTTCGGCGGGCGTCAGGCCCAGCCGCGCGTCCAGAACTCTCTGGGCAGCGGCGTTATCGTGCGCAAGGACGGGCTCATCGTCACCAACCGCCATGTGGTGGGCGATGCTGACGAGATTACCGTTGTGCTGTCGGATCGGCGGGAATTTCCGGGCAAGGTGATCTTGCAGGATGAGCGCTCTGATCTGGCGCTCGTTCAGATCGACACCAACGGCAAGGAATTGCCGGTCATGCAACTGGGCGATTCCGACCGGCTGGAAGTGGGCGACATCACCATCGCCATCGGCAACCCGTTCGGCATCGGCCAGACCGTGACGCAGGGCATCGTCTCTGCCGTGCGCTCGGGCGGCGGCCCGACCGGCTATCAGTATTACATCCAGACGGACGCTGCGATTAACCCCGGCAATTCGGGCGGCGCGCTGGTCAACCTTGCAGGCGAACTCATCGGCATCAACACGTTCATCGCCTCGCCCACGGGCGGTTCGGTGGGCGTGGGCTTTGCCGTGCCGGTGAACATGGTCCGCTCCATTATCGGCGCTGCGGGCAGCGGCAAACTGGTGCGCCCGTGGGTGGGCGTGGAAGGTCAGGCGGTCGATACGGACATTGCCTCGGCTGTTGGCCTTGAGCGGCCGCGCGGCGTCATGATCAATCGCATGAGCCCCCGGTCTCCTGCCGCCAAGAGCGGGCTGAAGGTAGGCGATATCGTGACCGCTATCGACGGCAAGGAAGTGACGGACAGCTCGGAACTCCAGTTCCGTGTCGCCACCAAGCAGATCGGCTCGACCGCGATCTTCACTGTGCTGCGCAATGGCAAGGCGCAGAACATCAAGGTGACGATGGCCTCGCCGCCTGAAGTGCCCGCTCGCGATGAAACCGTACTCAAGGGCAATGGCCTGTTCACCGGCGTGAAGGTGGCCAACCTGTCGCCCGCGCTTTCCGTGGAACTGGGCGGCAACCTGCCTGAGCAGGGCGTCATCATTCTGGAGATGGCCCGTAATTCGCCAGCCGCCCGCATCGGCGTGCTGCAACCCGGCGACATTCTGGAGGCCATCAACGGCAATGCCGTTGCAACGGTGGATGCACTGGAGAAGGTCCTCGCACAGGCTGGTTCAGGGGCTGTCAGCTTCCGCTTCCAGCGCGGCGGCCAGCGCGGCGAATGCGCCGTGCGCCCGCCCGCTTACGTGAGCTGCCGCCAGTAGGGCTTGTTGGGAGAGCAGGAGGGTCTTGGCGCTCCTGCATCTCTTTTTCGATTCAAAGGGCCGCGTCCGGGATGAAGGGCGCGGCGCTTTAATTTCCAGAAAGCGCAGGAAACGCGGCCCGAAAGACGAATGGGAGTGAAGAGGGACTGAGTCCCTCTTCAAAAAGAACTGCTTAAAAATCGGAAACTCAAACCGTCGGCTTTTGCGTGAAGCCCTTGGGCGTGATGCCGGGGGTGGGCTCTACCGCCACATTGACGACCTCGGCGCGGTCGGGCCCTTGCCAGCAGCGCTGGATCATTTCGTCAACCGTGGCTTCGGGGCCGACGAACAGGGCCTCGACGCTGCCGTCTTCCCGGTTGCGCACCCAGCCGTCCAGCCCCAGCTCCGTGGCGTTCAGAGTGGTCCACTTGCGGTACCACACGCCCTGCACCCGGCCCGAGATGCGGGCGCGGACGGCTTTGTAACCGGCGGGCAGGGGAGAGTCTTCGGTCATGGCGCGCGCAGCAACTCAAGGAAGTTTGCGGCGGACAGCAGATCAACGCGGCGGGTTTCGCGCGCTTTTTGCGCCAGCGAATCCTCGCCCCATTTCTCGATCTGGTAAAGTTCGTCCAGCTGCCCGGCCTCGAACGCGGCCTCCGGCGTGATTTCACCGTCCAGCAGCGCCAGAGCAATGACCAGCGATCCGGTGATGGTGGTGATGGTGTGCAGCGGGGCAAGCTGCCAGTCGTCCAGCGCGTTCACGGCCTGAGACAGGCGCGTCAAAGCCTCATCGGGCTGCGGGCGGTGCATGATGCCCTGAGCGGTCTGGAGGTTGGCGTCATAACGGCGGCGGGTCCAGTCGATCAGCGGGTCCCACGTCGCCGCCTGCCGTTCGGCCAGATCGGTCGGCCATTCGGCGCGATAGCACACAAGGTCGTTGCCGCCGTAACGGCTGATCTCGTCGGTCACCATCTCGCGCTGGGGCGTCACCCGGTCGAGCACGGTGTTGGCGTGGCGGGTGAGCGGCATGGCGGCAGGCTCAATGGTTTCCACCTGCGCATCCCATTCCTGGGCAATGGCTTCCGCCAGCGCCTTGGACGGCACGACGAGCAGCGCCTTGGACGGCGTGCGCACCGGGCGACCGTCGAGGTGGATCTGGTAGCCGCCGTCAGTGGGCGCAACGGAGACGGATTTGTAGAAACGCTTCATTGCTCGGGTGAATCCTCTAGCGAATCCTTCATGGAGAGCCGCAGGCCCCACAGGGTGAGCGTGAACATCAAAGCCATTGAGGCGATCAGCATCTTGAGCGCCAGCTTTTTGGTCTCCGGCGGCGCATAGCCAATGAACGCGCCCAGATCCAGACGGGCCAGAAGCACGATGCTGAGAGCCAGAAGAACAACGGTGGCGATGCCGCCAAGGCTCAGCACAATCTTGTGGGATCGGTTCACAGGTGGCGCTCCAGAATGTCGTGCAGGTCTTCGTAGCGCTCGATAACGGCAACGGCACCTGCTGCAAGCAGTTCCTCGGGTTCGTGATAGCCCCACGCCACGCCCACCGGCAATGCGCGCGCAGCCACGGCCATCTGGATGTCGTAAACCGTATCCCCCACCATGGCGGTGCGCTCCGGCACGGTATTGGTTTCAACCATGCAGGCTTGCAGCATGGAGGGGTGAGGCTTTGAGGGGTGCCGGTCCGCCGTTTGCAGCGTCACGAAGTGATGCTGGATGTTGTGGTGCTCAAGGCACAGTTGCAGCCCCCGGTCTGACTTGCCGGTGGCAACGCCCAGCATGGTGCCGCGCGCTTCCAGCTCAACCAGCACTTCGCGCGTGCCCTCGAACAGGGGTTCGTGTTCAAGCGCGCCCGCAATGCGCAACTCGCGGAAGGCCATCTTGTAGTCATGCGCCAGCGCGACGTGCAGCTCAGGGTCCGCCTCGGGCAGGATTGCCTGCATGGCTTCCACCAGCGACAGGCCGACGATGCGGCGGCAGGTGCGCACGCAAGGTGCCTCCAGCCCGTGCTTGCCGAAGCTGAGGGCCAGGGCCTGCACGATGTTGTTCTGGCTGTCCACCAGAGTGCCGTCGCAATCGAAGACGACGAGGGGGAGGTCGCGCATCATGCGGGTGCTGCTTTACTCGTGTTCAGGCGTTATGCGGGCCGACCCTTGGGCTTCTTCAGGCGGCGCGCGCCGCGGCGGCTGTTGCGCTTGGCAAAGGAGCGGGCCTTCACATAGTCCTCGCCGGTGCGGGGCTGGAAGGAGGGGCGCTTCTTGTAGCCTTTGCGGGTGCCTGCCAGATCTCCAGCGGAGACGCCGCTGTCCGCCATCGGGTCAAAGCCCTCGATCGTCTCGCGCGGCTCCACATCCTGCGAGAACTCGAACATGTCCCAGCTGTCCTGCATGTGCTGGGCCATCGGCGCGGTGATGCTGAGCGTCTTGCCCGACGGGTGCTCGATGGTGAGCGAGCGGGCGTGCAGGTGCAGCTTGCGGCTGACGCCGCCGGTCAGGAACGCATCCGCCCCGCCATACTTGGCATCGCCCACGATCGGGCAGCCCAGCGCCTCGGCGGCGTGAACGCGAATCTGGTGGGTGCGGCCCGTCAGCGGCTCGAACTCGACCCATGCCGCCTTGGTGCCCGCCCGCTCGATGGTGCGGTAGCGGGTCTTGGCGCTGAGGCCTTCCTTCTCGTCGATGGTCATTTTCTCGCCGCCCGTGCCCGGCATCTTGGCGAGCGGGGCCACGATCATGCCCTCATCCGGCTTCGGATCGCCGACGACCAGCGCCCAATAGACTTTCTTGGCGGTACGACCGGCAAAGGCCTTGGAGAAGAACCCGGCGGCGTTGGCGGTGCGGGCCAGCAGCAAGACGCCGGAGGTGTCTTTGTCGAGCCGGTGGACGAGGCGCGGCTTGTCCGGTCGGCCGAACTTCAGCGCGTCGAGCAGACGGTCCACGTGGAGCTTGATGCCGGTGCCGCCCTGCGTTGCAAGGCCCGGCGGCTTGTTGATGACGATGGCGTAGTCATCACGGTGAATGACGAGGCTCTGGGCGTATTCAATCTCGTCCGGGGTCAGATCGGTGGGGGTCTTTGCCCACACCTGCGGCTGATCCTCGAATTCCTCCACGGGCGGAATGGTCAGCACCATGCCTGCTTCCAGCCGGTCGCCCGGAGTGACTTTCTGGCCATTGACGCGCAGTGCGCCCGTGCGTGCCCAGCGTGCAACGATTGTGAAGGAAATATCAGGACGGTTCCGCTTGAACCAGCGATCCACGCGGACGCCATCGTCCTCATTCGATACGATCGCCTCGGTAACCTTACTCATGCCAAAACCGTCCTCATCAACCATAAACCGCAGATCAGCGCCAGAACGGAGGCAATCATGGAGCCTGCCGCATAGAGCGCTGCCGTGGAAAACTGGCCCTTTTCCAACATTAAAACGAGTTCCAGACTGTAGCTCGAGAAGGTTGTAAAACCGCCGAGCACGCCCACCGCCAAAAATAAGCGCAGGGCTTCGTTGCCTCCCCGAAGGGCCAGCACCTCAGTCAGGATGCCCATCAGGAGGCCTCCTAGCACATTTACGGCTAGCGTGCCCCATGGAAAAGTACCGCCTGCCAGCGCAAACAGGGCCTTGCCCGCGAAATAACGG
>JAEZBH010000311.1 GCA_023427285.1 Pseudomonadota bacterium | reverse complement strand
TAATGACCCGGTGATCATAGCTGAGAGACAGCGGCAGCATCTTGCGCCAGATCACACCGCCATCCGGGCCGGGAGCCGGGCGGGTTTGCAAGGCGGTCATACCCAGAATGGCAAGATCCGGCGCGTTGATGATTGGCGTAAATGCGGTGCCGCCAATGTGGCCAAGAGACGTGACGGTGAACGAACTGCCTGACATTTCCGGCAAGCTCAGCCCTTTTGTACGGGCCTTCTCCGCAATGGCGGCCAGTTCGCCGGTGAGCGCAGACAGGCTTTTGCTTGGCACATCGCGCAAGACCGGAACCAGAAGTCCTGAGGGTGTGTCAACCGCAACGCCAAGGTGAATGTATTTTTTGAGAACTAGGGAATTCCCGTCCGGCGTCAGGGAGGCGTTGAACTGGGGATACTGCCGGAGCACCGGCACCAGAGCCTTGAGGACAAGGGAGAGGGGGGTCAATTTGGCCTCGGGATGCGCAGCATTCCACGCTTTGCGCCTCTCTTCCAGTTCCGTCACATCCACTTCGTCATGATGCGTGACGTGCGGAATTGTAACCCAGTTGCGCGCCAGAAAGCTGGCGGTCAGCTTCTGGATGCGGGGAAGGCGCGTCACCTCCACCTTGCCGAATTCGGCAAAGTCGATCTGGGACAGCGGCGCCAGGGAGGCAAGAACGGAAGGAACGTCGGTCATGGCTCTCTTGTCTTGACTAGGGCCAATCCCGACAAAAGCAGGATTGGTGGACGACCAAGGGAATGTGGTCCGCAGGCGCGCGGCGCTGGCCGAAAAATACAAATGCCGGTCAGCGCAACGAGCAGCGGCGTACAGGAACGAGGCTAGGCAGTCCTGCACACCGGATCAATCAAGAGACGCAAATCTCGCGGCAGATATCGCCATCAGCATGATCGTATCGGCAGGACGATTTATTGTGAATTTGCTCGAACCCCTCAGGGCGGGGCACGCAATAATCGCTGAGGCGATGATCTGGCGTTGAGCGTGTATCCAAGGCTGGTTTTTCCGCAGCCGCGAACCGTACCCTGCATGCCGCAAGACACTGCTGTCTTTTGCACAGGGTTGCAGCTCGTAACAGGGAGCCGATTGCGATGAACCCAACCAATCAGAGTACGCCTTTCTCGGGCATAGCCGTCGTGACCGGCGCAGGCTCCGGCATGGGGGCGGCCGTTGCTCAAATGTGCAGCGAGGCGGGTTTGCCGCTGCTTCTTTGCGACATCAATGGAGACAGGCTGGCGGAAACAGCAGCAGCACTCCGTGAGCACGGCCAGGTGCAAACGCTTGCTGGCGATATCAGTGATGCTGGTTATCCTGACCTTCTGGAAGCAGCGATTGGCGATACGCCGGTCGGCGCTCTGATCCATTGCGCGGGACTCTCCCCAACCATGGCGGACCCCGCCCGCATACTTGACGTCAATCTGGCTGCAACGATGAGGCTGCTCACGACCGTCCAGCCACGGCTGGCCAAAGGCGCGGCTGTCGTGTTGTTCGCTTCCATGGCCGCGCACATGCTGGGCCATGCGTTGGACGAAAAGATTGCGGCAGTCACCACGCCGGAAGACGTGGCGTCCTTGATTGCGTGCGCGCCAACGCCCGCCGCCGCCTATGCGGTCTCCAAGCGTGCCGTGCAGTTGCTTGTGCGCCGGGAAGTCTCTGCCTTTGGAAAACGTGGCGCACGGATTACCTCCATCTCGCCCGGCATCATTGATACGCAGATGGGACGCGCTGAAAAGCAGGCCCAGCCGATCATGGATCAAATGCTGGCAACCGCCCCGCTTGGGCGCATGGGGCGGCCTGAAGAAGTTGCTGCGGTTGCCGCGTTTCTATGCTCACCCGCCGCAAGCTTTATCACGGGTATCGATATCCTGGTCGATGGAGGGCATTTGACAGCCTTTTCTTCCCCAAAGGACACTGCCTGACCTCGTTTGCGCTTATGGCTGTCAGGGCGCGGTTGCCGGTTCCCCGAAACCGCAAGAGATTATGAGCGCCTTGAATTGATTAAGAACAATGCGGAACGATCGTCGTCGTTACATAATTTAACAGGATGTAATGTTGACAGGAGGACCGCTATGAATATGGCTGCGTTGCTCAAGCGATCTTACGGCATAATCGGGCTTTATGTGCTGTCCGCTGCTCTGATCCTCTACATCGCATTTTCCATTCTTGCGAAGGTTTGATGGTATTCAACGGCAAGAATGTTGCTTTCCGTGGCCGGGCAGGTCAGAGTTCGGGCTGGCCAATTCAAGAGGAGGCTGGCGGTGTTTAAAAATATTCTTGTTCCCTTGGACGTGGATGATCCAGCCAACGCTCAGCGGGCGCTGGAACAAGCCGGTTTTCTTGCAAATGCCAGCGGCGGATCGGTGCATCTTCTTTACATCCGTTTTCATCTGCCCAAGACCTATGCCGGACTGTTGCCGGCAGGTTTTGATGCAAGAGAGCGCGATGAATGCATGGCCAAGCTTGAAGAGTGGAAGGCTCAGCTTGGCTTGCCCGATGACCGGGTGACACTGACGCTGCGGCGTGGCTCGGTTGCGTCCGAGGTGCTGGATGAAGCGCGTGAGCGGAACGTTGATCTGATCATCATCGGCTCGCACCTGCCGTCTCTGTCATCCCGACTGCTGGGCTCCAACGCTGCCTCCATTATCCGCGATGCTACGATCAGCGTTCTGG
>JAEZBH010000297.1 GCA_023427285.1 Pseudomonadota bacterium | reverse complement strand
GCGTTAGAGTGCCGTTCGGTTTCAATGTCGTCGGCAGTGCATGTCCTTGCTCTCTCAGCCGCTTCAAAGTTGGCGCAATCGCCGCCACAAGTTCAGCCACTGGGCCGCTGAGGTCAATCTGTGGCCGAAGCTGGAAGTGGGGCTGGCTGCCCTTACGCTTATCATCGGCGTCAGCAGCTACTTCATTCTGTCCAGTCAGGGCACGATGCTGCGCGTCGCCTCGCCGAACCTGCTCACCGGCCTGATTGTTGCCAATGCCATTCCGCTCAGCATCGTTGCCTTTCTGGTGGTGCGGCGGCTGCGGGTGTTGCTGGTCAACCGCCGCCATGGGCTGGCAGGGTCGCAGCTGCACATCCGCCTTGTTGGCCTGTTCTCCATGGTTGCGATCATTCCGACCGTGCTTGTCGTCGGCTTTGCGGCCTACCTGTTCGATTCAGGCCTTCAGTTCTGGTTCTCCGACCGGGTCCGCACCGTGCTCGATAACGCCGATCAGGTGGCGCAGGCCTATGTGCGCGAGAACCGCGACCGTATTCGCGGCGATCTTCTGGCCATGGCCGGTGATCTCAGCCGTCAGGCGCCCGCGCTCGGGCGCGACGTGCAGGCCTTCACCGATGTGGTGCTGTGGCAGGCGCTGGCGCGTGATCTCAGCGAGGCAATCGTCTTTCAGGTCGCGCCGGATCGGGCAATGGATGTGGTCTCCCGCGTCACGCTCGATCCGAACGTCACCACCGGCCGCTTGCCGGAAGATGCGGTGAACCGGGCAACCAGCGGTTCGGTCATCATCATCGAGGGGCGGGGCGAGGACAATAATCGCGTGCAGGCCCTCATTCGGCTGGATGGCTACAAGAACACCTATCTCTACGTCAGCCGCAAGGCGAGCCCGCAGGTGCTCGATCAGGTGGCCCGCACCCAGTCGGCCCTGTCCGACTATCGCCTTCTGGTGCAGCGGCGTGACGATCTTCACCTGCGCTTCAACATCATTCTAGTCGTCATCTCGCTGCTCATTCTCCTGATTTCCATGTGGGCGGCGCTGTGGCTGGCCAACCGTCTGGTCTCGCCCATCGGCAGGCTCGTGCGCGCGGCCGACCGGGTGGGGCGGGGCGATCTGACCGTGCGCGTGCCGGTGCGCGGCAGCCCGGATGAGTTTGGCGTGCTGGCCCGCGCCTTCAACCGCATGACGACCCAGCTTGAGGCGCAGACGAGCGCACTCGTTGCCGCCAACACCCAGCTCGACCAGCGCCGCCAGTTCACCGAGGCCGTGTTGTCCGGCGTGTCGGCGGGCGTGCTCGGCGTCTCGGCTGACGGCACCGTGACCCTGCCGAACCAGTCTGCCGCCATCCTTCTGGATATGGAGGAGGGCAAGCTCTCCGGTCAGCCGCTGGGTGAGGTTGCGCCCGAGTTGGCCCCGCTGCTGGATGAGGCGCGGGCGGCGCCGGACCGGCACGCCAGCGGCCAGATCACCGTGCGGCGCGGCCATGTCCACCGTATGCTGATGGCGCAGGTCAGCCCCGAAATGCGCGGCGGCGAATTGGCCGGCTGGGTTATCACCTTCGACGACATCACCCAGCAACTGGCGGATCAGCGCCGTGCCGCGTGGTCTGACGTTGCCCGCCGCATCGCGCACGAGATCAAGAACCCGCTCACGCCCATTCAGCTGGCGGCGGAGCGGTTGCGGCGCAAATACCTGAAGGAGATCCACAGCGATCCGCAGGTGTTCACCAACTGCACGGACACCATCATCCGGCAGGTGGGTGATCTCAGGCGCATGGTCGATGAGTTCTCATCGTTTGCGCGCATGCCCAAGCCGGTGTTCCAGCCGGAATCGATCTCCGAGATTCTCCGTCAGGCGCTGTTCCTTCAGGAAGTTGCCAACCCGGATGTCAGTTTCACGCTCGATATCCCGAAGAACCTGCCGATCATGGTTTGCGACCGGCGGCAGATCGGACAGGCGCTCACCAATCTCATCAAGAATGCCGTCGAGGGCGCGAACGCCCGGCGCGAGGAAGCGGGAGAGGGCGAGCCCTACCAGCCCGCGGTTGCCATTTCAGCCGCGCTTGAGGGCAATCTCCTCAGCCTCTCGATTGCAGACAACGGCATCGGCTTCCCGGCCGAGCTGAAGAACCGGCTCACCGAGCCGTATGTAACCACCCGGGCCAAGGGCACCGGGCTTGGGCTCGCGATCGTCAAGAAGATCGCGGAAGACCATGAGGGGGGGCTTGAACTGCGCGACCGCCCCGAAGGCGGGGCAATTGCCCTGTTGCAGTTCGATCTGGCCGCATTGGCCTTGCTCGCCGAGACGGGCGACGAGGCTGCACAAAACCAGCGTGAAGATATAACAAGAGTGGGTCATGGCGCTTGATATTCTGATTATCGACGATGAGGCCGATATCCGCGATCTGGTTTCGGGGATATTGGAAGACGAAGGCTTCGGCACCCGCACGGCGGCAGACAGCGACAGCGCGCTGGCGGCCTTGTCCGAGCGGCGGCCCTCGCTGGTCATTCTCGACATCTGGCTTCAGGGCAGCCGGCTCGACGGGCTGGAATTGCTCAGCCTGATCAAGGATCGGGACCCGGATCTGCCCGTCATCATGATCTCCGGCCATGGCAACGTCGAGACCGCAGTGGCGGCCATCAAGCGCGGGGCCTACGATTTCATCGAGAAGCCTTTTGAATCGGACCAGCTTCTGTTTCTGGTCAGGCGCGCAACCGAGGCGGAGCGCCTGCGCCGCGAGAACGAGGAGCTGCGCGAGCGCGCCGGCCTTGACCTTGAACTCACCGGCAACAGCGCCGCCATCAACAACGTTCGCAACGTGCTGAAGAAGGTGGCAGCCACGGGCAGCCGCGTGCTCATCACCGGCCCGGCGGGTTCGGGCAAGGAAGTGGCGGCCCGCTTGCTGCATCACTGGTCGCCCCGTGCCAATGCGCCGTTCGTTGTCATCGGCGCGGCCAGCATGGAGCCGGAGCGGGTCGAGGTTGAGCTGTTCGGCCTTGAGAAGGATGGCGTTGTTGTCAAGACGGGCCTGTTCGAGCGGGCGCACGGCGGCAGTCTGCTTCTGGATGAAGTGGGGGATATGCCGCTCCACACTCAGGCCAAGGTGCTGCGCGTGCTTACCGATCAGGTGTTCCAGCGCGTGGACGGCACCCGCAATGTGCGGGTGGATGTGCGCGTCATCAGCGCCTCAACCAAGGATCTGCGCGAGGAGATTACGGCAGGGCGCTTTCGGGAAGACCTGTTCTACCGCCTGAACGTGGTGCCGATCCGCATCCCGTCCCTGACCGAGCGGCGGGAGGACATTCCCTCGCTCATCGCCCTGTTCCTCAAGCGGTTCTGTACCCAGCGCGGCCGCCGGATGCCGGGAATCAGCGATGACGCGCTGGCGGCGCTGCAAGCCTATGAATGGCCGGGCAACGTGCGCCAGCTGCGCAACATGATCGAGCGCACGCTGATCCTGGCATCGAGCGAGGATATCGCAGAGATCGACTTGGGAATGCTTCCGCCCGAGGTGGTGGCCGAGCCCGCCCGCCTGTTCCCGAGCGAGGCTGCCCAGTCGATTATGGCGACCACGCTGCGCGAGGCGCGGGAAGCCTTCGAGCGTGAGTATCTGCGCGTGCAGATCCGCCGTTTCTCGGGAAATATTTCCCGCACCGCAGCGTTCATCGGTATGGAACGTTCCGCTTTGCATCGCAAGCTGAAGGCTTTGGGCTTGGGCGAGGATGACAGGGCAGAGGGCGAAGTGTCGAACGGCTAGAGAAACGCTTGATCCGGGCGGCACGAACAGGCTTAAGGAAAGGACTGAAAACGGCGGGTGATGATGTGGTTTTAATACAACCATGCCGCAGGCGTTTGGGGTTGTGTTTCCAAAGACGCACTGCCATAGTTGGATCAGAAACCTCTAGCATAACAATTATCTAGCGTTTTCACTCGTAATAATATCTCGGGTCCGTTTTTGGTTGTCCGGTTGCTGGGGCAACATGGCGGGTCAAAAATGGAGCCAAGCGAGGGCTTGATGGCGGAAAAAGCTAATAACCTTCAGGACATTTTCCTTAACAATGTCCGCAAGAACAAAACGCCGGTGACGATGTTCCTGGTCAATGGCGTCAAACTTCAGGGCGTCATTACCTGGTTCGACAACTTCTCGGTTCTGCTGCGTCGTGATGGCCATTCGCAGCTCGTGTACAAGCATGCCATTTCAACTGTCATGCCGGCCGCTCCGATTTCCCTGTTCGAACAGGAAGGTCCGGCAGGCGAGGGAGCGTAACGTCACCCTTGACCAAGCGTAATCGCAACGGTTCGGTTGAGAACACTGCAACGGCCCAGTCCGATCACGGACTGGGA
>JAEZBH010000292.1 GCA_023427285.1 Pseudomonadota bacterium | reverse complement strand
CGAAATCCCCCGCCTCGGCCTGCCGCCGATCGGGTGACGGGGCCTTTCCTAAGAAATTATTATTTATGAAGATCTTCGCAGGAGGGACTTGTCCCTCCTGCAACCTCCCAATCGTTTTAGCGGACCGTGCGTGTGATGACGGGCGCGGCCCTTTCAAACAAATGGGGGATCGCAAGGGGGACAAGTCCCCCTTGCATTACAAGTCCAAAGGACAAAGCCCTTATTAACCCCGCCGCTCCAGCGTCACGAAGCTGTAGGCCGGATAGTCGCCTTCGGGCGGGAACGTCTCGCGGGCGGTCTCCACCCATGCGTGCGTGTCCGGCATGGGGAAGGAGGCATCGCCCACCGGCTCCAGATGCACTTCGGTCAGGTAGATGCGCGTCGCGAACGGCAGGGACTGGGCGTAGATTTCCGAGCCGCCGATAATCATGATCTCATCGGCGCGGGTCTTGGGGTCCAGCCCGGCAGCGGCCACCGCCTCGGCAAGGTTCGGAACCACGGTCACGCCCTCGGCGGTCCACTCCGGATTGCGGGTGACGACGATGTTGTGCCGGGCGGGCAAGGGCTTGCCGATGGACTCGAACGTCTTGCGGCCCATGATGACCGGCTTGCCCACGGTCAGCTGCTTGAAGTGCTTCAGGTCGGCGGGCAGCCGCCACGGCAGCGCATTGTCCCGGCCAATGATGCCGTTGTCTGCCCGCGCCACCACCAGCGAAATCTGCGGGGTCGTCCTCGTTGCCTCAGCCATCGCGCCCTCTCCTTCCCTCACCTGTTCAGTATGCATCTGAACCATAAGCGGTAAACACTCAGCACCGCCCCAAGGGCAAGCTCTATTCTCTGCCTGTTTGCTTCGCCAGCGTCTCGCAGGCACGGCCCATAAAACTATGGGGGATCGCAAGGGGGTTATAGACCCCCTTGCACCTAATCTGCCCTCGTGCGAGGCGAAAGACGCGAGCAACCACGGGGCAGTTATGGCAGTTTCGTTCAATTCGATCTGGATCGTTGGCGCATCCACCGGCATCGGGCGGGCAACCGCGCTGGAATTTGCGCGGGCTGGCGTCACCGTGTTCGCCTCTGCCCGGCGGGCGCATTTGCTGGACGAACTGGCGGCAGAGGCCCCGGCAGGGCGCATCATTCCCGTGCCCGTCGATGCGGCTGACCGCGAGGCCATGCTCGCCGCCTATGCCCGTATTCAGGCGGAACACGGCACGCCGGAGGCGCTGCTGTTCGCCGCCGCCCAGTCTGCGCCGGAAATCGGCTCGCAGGCCGTGGCACCGGTGCTTGCCCCCATGTTCGAGCTGAACGTTCACGGCTGCCTGCACATGCTGGAAGCGGGCCTGCCCGCCTTGCGCGCCCAAGGCCGGGGCCAGGTTGCCATCATTTCCTCGGTTGCGGGCTTTCGCGGCCTGCCGCGCGCGCTGGCGTACGGCGCGTCCAAGGCGGCGCTCACGCACATTGCCGAGGCGCTGTGGTTCGAGTGCAAGCGCGACGGCGTTGCCGTTCAGGTGATCCACCCCGGCTTCGTGAAAACCCCGCTCACCGACAAGAACGACTTCCCCATGCCCTGCCTGATGCGGGTGGAGGATGCCGCCCGCCGCATCGTCAGCGGCATGGAACGGCGTCAGTTCGAGATCACGTTCCCGCGCCGCTTCACCATTCTGCTGAAGCTGCTGCGCGTGCTGCCTTACTGGATTTACCTGCCGATGGTTGCCCGCGCCACGCGCAAGCTGGTGTAGGCAGATTGCAACCCGCTCTATCGCGCGGGCTGGTCCCCAGCGCACTTGCGGCGGTTTTCTTCCACCTTCTGCTGGATTTGCCGCACCGTCTCGCCCGGAATGTGCAGGCGGGTGGAGCGCAGCCCTTCGGCAAAGAGCTTGCGATCTTCCGCGCTCAGCTGGGTTGCCGCCCGCAAGAGCGACGCCTGACGATCAGCCTGCACCTTTTGCGACAGGATGCGCTCCCGCTCGAACGCCTTGGCCAAGGCCACGACATCCAACTTGGGGGCGGCCAGCAACGTCAGGATCTGCTCGCGGGTTGCCTTCAGGGCATCCAGCTTGCGCTGCTCGCGCCCGGATTTGCCCAGCGCCTCCGCCATGATCGCCTGACCCGGCGCGGACATACCGCTCACGATATCCTGAAAGCGCGGCGCGGCTGGCTTGCCCGTGCTCTCAGGAGCGGTTTGCGCGCTCGCCTTGGCGGTTTGAGCACTGGCCACACCGGCCGTGCCCGCCATCGCCAGACTGACGGCAACGCCAGTTGCAAGGGCCAGAACCGATGCCCGAACCGATGCCCGAACCATGGGACGCATTACAACCATCCTTCCGAGAGATCCGTTGAGAAGACCATATCCACCACAGCCGGATCGTTCAGGTCCACCGCAGCTTGGGGTGCGGGCTCATCCACCGCCATCAGCAGCGCCATGAGGCTGGCGGCCAGACCCACCGCCCAGCCGTTGGCCAGCCAGCGCTCCCGCCGCCTGCCGAACTCGGGCGGCGCAAATGCGGGTCGCGCCACCTCCTGCGCCGTTATGCGGCTGGTGGCCAGCAGCGCCGCCATCGCCTGCGGGCGGGGCGTGAGTACAGCCCAATCCTTCAGCCAGTCATTCAGCGCGGCGTCTTGCGCGGGGTCCGCCCCGCAGGCACCCAGCAGTTCGGAAAGGCGGTTTTGTTCACTCATTCCGCAGCCTCCCGGGCCAGGGGTTCAAGGCTGCCGCGCAATCCAGCCCGCCCGCGAGACAGCAGGGATTCCACCGCCTTCACGTTGATGCTCATGACCTCGGCCACCTCAGACATACTCATACCCTCACCATAGAACAGCGCCAACGCTGCCCTCTGCCGGGGCGGCAGCGCATCCAGTGCCGCCGTCACCCGCGCCTTGCGATCGGACCTTTGGGCGGCCTCCTCCGGCGTCGGCCCATCGTCCGCAGCTTCGGCCAGCACCTCAAGCGAATCCACGGGGCGCAACAGCCGCCGCCGATCGAGGCACTGGTTCACAACCACACGCGCCAGCCAGGGC
>JAEZBH010000238.1 GCA_023427285.1 Pseudomonadota bacterium | reverse complement strand
GCCCAGCGCAAGCCCGGCCCGCTGGAAGAGATCAGCAACGTCGCTCACGTCCGGCTCTGCCAGCGCAAGCCCCATGCGCGAGACCAGATGCACCACCCGACCGGCCACGACATAAGGCCGCTCGAACGCGGAGGCGAAGCGCGCCGCCAGCACCTTCACGTGCTCCAGCAGATCCGGCCCGGTGACGATGACGGCGAACTCCGCGCCTTTCATCCGGCACGGCACGATACGGTGCGCACTCCCCTGCGCCTCCGCTCCCGCGCCGATGGACATGGCCTCCCGGCGCAAACGGCGCGCGACCGCCTGCAACAGCATGTCTGCGATCTTGTGGCCGTAGGCGGTGTTGATCTGATCGAACCGACGGATCGAGATGCGCAGCAGCGCCGCGGCGGGCTCAGTCCCCTGGCGTTCCTCCAGCAAGTGCTCAAGGCTGACGCGGGCGAAATCCTGATTGGGCAAGCCGGTCAGTGGATCGAAGTCTCCGCCGAGGCTGTCGCCGCCGCTCATGTCGCCCACCACCTCAACGGAGCCGAACAGGCCCGCAACGCGTCCGTCATCCGCCAGCTTGGGGTAAACGTGGTGCAGCAACTCGCGCACCGGCGTGTTCGGCCCCATGAACATGAAGCGGATCTGTCCGGCGCGCCCTGTCTCGACGATGTTCTGGAAGTCCGCCAGCACCTGACGCTTGCGCTCGGGCGCAACGTAGCGCAGCAGCGCCTCAAGACCGATGACGGTGGAGGGAATGTTGCCGCCCAGCACGCGGGCCAGACCGGCTGAAATCTGCACCTGGTTGGTGAGGCTGTCCCACGACCAGGTTTGATTCTCCGGCCGCATGCCTTGCGATTCAGCGGCCTGCGACAGCAACTGGTTGCGAATGGTCAAACGTTCCGCCAGACGCACCGTCGCTACAAGGTCGGCCCCTGCATCCTGACCGCGCAGCAGGTGCGTTGCGCCAATGCGCTGGAGCGTTGCCGCCGACATATCGGAGTGGGCATCCAGCAGCACGATCATGCAGCCGCGCCGCCGGGCGATGATCTCGCCCATCGCTTGCAGCAGGCACATATCGTGCCCGGCCTCACCCCGCAGATCGCTTACAAGAACCTGAGCGGCGCTGCCCGTCAGCCACTGGGCCGCCACGTCTTTTTCGCAGCACAGGACCACCCGCAATCCGTCTGCCGCCAATGCCTTCGTCAACTCGCTGCCGCAACGGGGCGAGAAGACGAAAATCGGCGGCACCGGAGCGCCCATGGTCATGACCGGGGTCAAACGATCATCCTTCCGAAACTGCTCTTCTGACACAGTAGGATAAGCCGACCACAGCGTCACCTCGAATCAGCAGCATAAATTAATTATTTGATAACAACTAACGTGCACTCTAGGGAATGTGTACCGAAATAAGATGGAACTTGTCTGGTTATGGCAGGTTGCATCGCAAATTCGTTTACGGTAGGCAAAATGCCAGCCAAACACGCGGCAGAAGGTACGTGCAAAATGATACCAGCTCTTACGATTGCGGTATCCGGTCTGATTGACGCCACGAATCGCGCCAACACGGCTGCGGGCAACATTGTCCGTGGCAGCACCGCTGCACCTTCCGCCTTCAGCCTTGAAGCCGCCGCCAGCTACGCCCGCGCCGCTGGCCAGAACGAAGCGCCCGCCGCCTCGGGCAGCGGCAAGCCCGCCGCACTTGGCGGCCGGGGGCAGTCCATGCCGCGCTACATCCCCTCGATGGCCGAAGACATGGTGATGATGCGTGAGGCGGTCCACGCCTACAAGGCGAATGCCAGCGTCATCCGCCAGCTCGATCAGGTGACCAGCGAACTGATCGACGTTCTGAAGACCGACACGCGCAGCTGACGCGCGCCCCTCCGGCCTTATACTACCACCTGACCCTTGGTCCCGCTGCGGCCCGCGCCTATATTCGGCATAATCCGCGGCTTTGATACGTTATTACAGCTCGCAGCCTGAACCTTGGGGAGACAAAGCGCTTGCAGTCCGACACTCCGGCCCCTCTGTCTGCCGGACCGCTGATCGACCCGTTCGGTCGGCGGGTGGATTACCTGCGCGTCTCGGTCACCGATCGGTGCGACTTCCGCTGTGTTTATTGCATGGCGGAGCACATGACCTTCCTGCCCAAGGCCGAGCTGCTGACGCTGGAGGAACTGGACCGGCTGTGCAGCGCCTTCGTGCGCCGGGGCGTTCGGAAGCTGCGCCTGACCGGCGGCGAGCCTTTGGTGAGACGAAACATTATCAGCCTGATCCAAAGCCTTGGAAGACATCTGGAATCCGGCGCGCTCGATGAACTGACGCTCACCACCAACGGCAGTCAGCTGGAGCGTTTTGCAGGCGATCTTTACGCCGCCGGGGTGCGGCGGGTGAACGTCTCGCTCGACACGCTGGATGCTGACCGGTTTCAGGCAATCACCCGCTGGGGCCGCCTGCCCCAGGTGCTGGACGGCATCCGCGCCGCCAGGGACGCCGGGCTCAGGGTCAAGATCAACACCGTTGCGCTGAAAGACACCAACGAGGGCGAGATCGAGACGCTGCTGGACTGGTGCGCCCGCGAAGGCCACGACCTGACGCTGATCGAGACCATGCCGATGGGCGAGATCGAGGAAGACCGCACGGACCAGTATCTGTCGCTCAGCACGGTTCGGGCGCGGCTGGCAACCCGCTACACCCTGACCGACCTGCCCCATTCCACCGGTGGCCCTGCCCGCTATGTGCGGGTGGAGGAAACCGGCCAGCAGCTCGGCTTCATCACGCCGATGACCCACAACTTCTGCGAATCTTGCAACCGGGTGCGGCTGACCTGCACGGGCATGCTCTACATGTGCCTCGGTCAGGACGACAGCGCCGACCTGCGCGCAGCCCTCAGGGCCAGCAGTGATGACAGTCTCCTTGACGCCGCGCTTGATGCGGCCATTGCAGGCAAGCCAAAGGGGCATGACTTTGTGATCGACCGGCGCGGCCGCCAGCCTGCCGTGCGGCGGCACATGAGCGTGACGGGCGGTTAATCGCCCGCGCCGCAATTGCCTCTTGCGCGCGAACCTGCCACAACTCTCAAACCATTGCTTTTCAAGAGCCTGACGGACCAGCGAGATTATGTTCGATCCCAGCCGCCACAAACTGGCCCTCGTTGCCAGCTCCTCGCCCGATGCGCAGGCGGCGGCGAAGGAAATCATGACGCGGCACGACTGGGT
>JAEZBH010000193.1 GCA_023427285.1 Pseudomonadota bacterium | reverse complement strand
AGAGGGGTGCCTTTTAAAGCTCGGGCTTGGGTTAGCAAGGCACCCCTCTCCAATTTCCCGCACTTGGAAATTGGAGAGGGGCAGGGGGTGAGGCTTTTTCTAGCAAATTCGCGGCAGCATCTCTCCCGCCAGCACGTCCAGAATGCGTGTACCGCCGATGAGCGTTTTCATCAATACGCGGCGGGCGGGAGCAGCCTGCACTACACCGATCCACGCGGCGGATTGGCCGTAGGGGTGAGCGCGCATAGCGTCGAGCGCGGCCTGGGCCTGCGCCTCGGGCACAATTACGATCAGCTTGCCTTCGTTGGCCACATACAGCGGGTCGAAGCCGAGCATTTCGCAGGCGGCCTGCACGGGGGGCAGCACCGGCACGGCCTGCTCCTCGATTACGATGGCGGCATCCGACTGCAAGGCAATCTCGTTGAGCGTGGTCGCCAGCCCGCCGCGGGTGGGGTCGCGCAGCACGTGCACGTTTGGGGCGGCGGCAAGAACGTCGGCGATCAGGCCGTTGAGCGGAGCCACGTCCGACTGCACGCCGGTCTCGAAGCCCAGCTCGCCGCGCGCGCCGAGCACAGCGATGCCGTGATCGCCCATGGTGCCGGAGACCAGCACCACGTCACCCGGCTGGGCCAGCGCGCCGCCAATGCTGCGCCCGGCAGGGGTCCAGCCGACGCCGGTGGTGGTGATGTACAGGCCGTCGACCTTGCCTCTTTCGGCTACTTTGGTGTCACCGGCCACGAACTGCACGCCTGCTTCTTTGGCGGCGGCAGCCATGGAGGCTACCACGCGCTCCAGCGTTTCCACCGGCAGGCCTTCTTCGAGGATGAATCCGGCGGTCAGGTACAGCGGCAGCGCGCCTGCCATGCTCACGTCGTTGACCGTGCCGCACACTGCCAGCTTGCCAATATCACCGCCGGGGAAGAACAGCGGCGTGACAATGTGTGAATCGGTGGAGACCGACAGCGTGCCGTTGAGCATGGCTTCGGCGGGCAGAGTCAGCCCGGCAAAGTCGTTCCCGGCGGCCAGCGCTTCGCTGTGCATGTGCGGGTAGAACACGCGGCAGATCAGCTCGTTGGTCATCTTGCCGCCGCTGCCGTGGCCCATCACGATCTGCTCACTGTGGTTGAGCGGCAGCGGGCAGGCTGGGCCTTCAAACGTAGGGGTGGGGTTTGCGTTCTCAAGCATGCTCTAATAGCCTTCCATAACGGTAAAAGGCCGAGCAAGCGCCTTCGGATGAAACCATCGGCGCGCCCAGTGGATTTTCGGGAATGCACTGCTTGCCAAAGGCGGGGCAGTCGGTCGGCTTTTTCATCCCGCGTAGAATCTGCCCGGCAATGCACAGCTCGGATTCTTGGGTCTGGATGTGGGTGACGTCAATGCGCTGTTCGGCGTCGAAGTCGCAGAACTCGGGGCGCAGGCCCCAGCCGCTCATTGGGATGGTGCCGATGCCGCGCCAGCTGCGGTCGACCGTCTGGAATACACGCCCGATGATCTTCTGGGCGGCGACGTTGCCCTCAAAGGTCACGGCGCGGCCGTAGGCGTTCTTCACGTCCACTTCACCTGCTTCCAGCATTTGCAAGGTCACCAAGATGCCCTGGACCAGATCGAGCGGCTCGAAGCCGGTCACTGCCATAGGTACGCCGTACTGCTTGGCGATGGCCGGATAGTCCTTGTAACCCATGATGGTGCAGACGTGACCTGCCGCCAGGAAGCCCTGCACGCGATTGTAAGGCGAGCTGAGGATGGCGTGCATGGCGGGCGGAACGAGCACCTGCGAAACCAGCACCGAGAAGTTCTTCAAGCCCAAGTTCTGCGCCTGGATCACGGCCATGGCGTTTGCGGGGGCGGTGGTCTCGAAGCCGATGGCGAAGAACACCACCTGCTTGTCGGGATTCTCCTGCGCGATCTTGACCGCATCCAGCGGTGAGTAGACCACTTTCACCTGCCCGCCGCGCGCGCGGATGCTGAACAGGTCGTGCTGCGAGCCGGGCACGCGCAGCATATCGCCAAAGGAAGTGAAAATCACATCCGGGCGGCTGGCGATTGCCAGAGCGCGGTCGCTCTGCTCCAGCGGGGTGACGCACACCGGGCAGCCGGGGCCGTGCACCAGCTCTACCTCGGGCGGCAGGAGCTGGTCGATGCCATAGCGCATGATCGAGTGCGTCTGCCCGCCGCAGATCTCCATCAGCACCCAGGGGCGGGTGACGGTGCGCCGGATTTCATCCAGCACGCCCTTCACCAGTGCCTGGTCGCGGAATTCGGTGACAAACTGCATGTTATGCCTCTTCCTGTTCCTCGCCGAGTTCTTCGCCCAGCTCAGCGCCCAGCATGGCCATTTCGCGCAGCATGGAGAGCGTTTCGTTGGCTTCTTCTTCAGAGAGCAGGCTTAGCGCAAAACCAGCGTGGATGATGGTGTAATCGCCAACCTTCGCATCCGGCAGGGTTTCAATGCAGGCTTCACGGATCGCGCCGCCAAAGTCGATCTTGCACATGTGCAGACCGCCCTTTTCAAAAGTCTCAATTATTTTTCCTGGTACGCCTAAGCACATGAGAAACTCCTGGTGTTGGTTTTAATACTTTATCGTTGACCAGCAGCGCCGGTCAACGAAAAGGTATAAATTTCATCTATCATTTGAATGCGCGGCGACAAGCACCTGCCCAAGGGCGATACAGCCATCATTGGCGGGTACCTGGCGGTGAATGAGCACGTGGAAATTGTCTTGCTCCAACAGTTCGGCAGTGCGCTCCAGCAGCAGGCGGTTCTGCCACACGCCGCCAGAAAGCGCCGCGGTGGCGATTCCCGTCTCCTGCCGGATGGTGCGGCATAGATCAAGCGCCAGCCGGGCAACGCTGTTATGGAAACGGGCTGAAAGCGTTGGGATACCCACGCCAGCCCGCCAATCGGCCAGCAGAGCCTCCCACAGCGGCGCAGGGTCGATTACATCACCGTTGACCGCGAAGGGATAGAAACCACTCTCCTGGGGGTCTGCGGCGGCTTCGAGCTCGATGGCGGCCTGGCCCTCGTATGTGGCGGTTTGCCGCACGCCAATCAGCGCGGAGGCGGCGTCGAACAAGCGCCCCATGCTAGAGGTGTTGGGCGCGTTGATGCGGCGCTCCAACTGCGCCAGCAGCACCGAGCGGTCCTGCGCGCAGATTTCTTCAGCGGGGGGCAGGTCAGCTTCCCAGGCGATCCCGGCGCGCCACAGGTGGGCCAGGGCCATGCGGGCCGGTTTGCGGACGGCAGCATCACCGCCGGGCAGCGGAACGTAAGCGAGGTGCGCAAGGCGCGTGTAACCGGTATAGCCGCCGATCAGCACTTCGCCGCCCCAAATGGCCCCATCCGTGCCGTAACCTGTGCCGTCAAAGCTCAAGCCGATGACCGGCTCGGTGGTATCCCACTGGTTGTCGGCTAAACAGGCGGCCAGGTGCGCATGATGGTGCTGCACCGCGATCAGAGGCAGCCCTTCGGCCTCCGCGCGCTGCTGCGCGTAGCGCGTGGCGAGGTAGTTGGGGTGCAAATCACAGGCGAGGGTCTGCGGCTGCACGCGGAACAGGCGCTCGAAGTGCTTGATGCCCTCTTCGAAGGACTGGAGTGTCTCGTAGTTTTCCAGATCGCCAATGTGGTGGCTGAGGAAAGCATAGCGGTCGCGCGCCAGGCAGAAGGTGTTTTTGAGCTCCGCGCCGGTGGCAAGCATTGGCGGAACGTCTACGGGCAGGGGCAGTGAATTGGGCGCATAGCCACGCGAACGGCGGACCAGGTAGGGCTTGCCAAGCGCCACACGCACCACTGAGTCGTCCACGCGCATGTGGATGGGCCGGTCGTGCAGCAGGAAGCCGTCCGC
>JAEZBH010000182.1 GCA_023427285.1 Pseudomonadota bacterium | reverse complement strand
ATATGCAGAACGGTCGTAAAGTTATGAAACCACAAGAGAGTGAGGGGTCCATGTCAGCCAATTCCACGCCTGCGACCGTTCCTGCCCTGACGGGTGAGGCCTCGCTCTCCCGTTACCTTCAGCAGATTCGCCAGTTTCCGCTGCTGACGGCCGAGCAGGAGTACATGCTCGCCAAACGCTGGGTAGAACACGAAGATGCAGAGGCCGCCCACAAGCTGGTCACCAGCCACCTGCGCCTTGTTGCCAAGATCGCCATGGGGTACCGCGGCTACGGCCTGCCGGTCTCGGAGCTGATCTCGGAGGGCAATATCGGCCTGATGCAGGGGGTGAAGAAGTTCGATCCTGACAAGGGCTTTCGCCTCGCCACCTATGCCATGTGGTGGATCAAGGCGAGCATTCAGGAATTCATCCTGCGCTCGTGGTCGCTGGTCAAAATCGGCACCACCGCCTCGCAGAAGAAGCTGTTCTTCAACCTGCGCCGCCTCAAGGGCAAGCTGCAAGCCGTTGAAGACGGAGACATGCACCCTGAGGATGTGAAGCAGATCGCCACCACCCTTCAGGTGAGCGAAGATGATGTCGTCTCCATGAACCGCCGCATGGCCATGGGCGGCGACACGTCGCTCAACGTGCCGCTGCGTCAGGACGCCGATGGCGGCGAGTGGATGGACTGGCTGGCCGACGATTCTCCCCAGCAGGACGAAATCGTCGCCGAACGCGAGGAAGCGGACATGCGCCACCAGCTTCTGCTGACGGCGATGGAAGACCTGAACGAGCGCGAGCGCCACATCTTCACCGAACGCCGCCTCAAGGAAGACCCGGCAACGCTGGACGACCTGTCGAAAGAATACAACGTCAGCCGCGAGCGCATCCGCCAGATCGAAGTGCGCGCGTTCGAGAAGGTGCAGAAGGCCATGCGCAAGGTGGTCGAGGCCCAGCAGCTCGCGCTGGATTAAGGTTCTGAGTTTGCAGGAGGGGCTTGCCCCTCCCGGTCGTTACGGGACGCGCCTTCCTGAAGGTCGCGTCCTTTTTCGTATGAGCCGATGTGCCTGGCCGCACGCGGCATCAGGGCGCGGGCCTTGCCAAAAACACCCTTTCTTCACCCTCAACCAACTGTTGCACTGCCCGGCAACCGGGCGCAGTGTGCGCAGCGCAGCCAAGCCTGACAGGGTGTGGCTAAGTCAATCAGACGGGGCTTTGGGGTGCGTAAATCCTTGCTTGCGCGGCTTGTCTCATGGATCATCAAGGCCCTGGTTGCAGTGCTGGTCTTCACGGTTGTGTGGACGCTGGCCTATCGCTGGATCAATCCGCCTTTCACCTCGCTGATGGTGCGGGACTGGATGGACGGAAAGTCCGTTCAGCGCGACTGGATGCCCCTGGACGAGATGTCGCCGCGAATCGCATACGCCGTCATGGCGGCGGAAGATCAGAATTTCTGCGCCCATACGGGCTTCGACTTCAAGGCCATCTCCAAGGCGATGGAATCGAACCGCAACGGCAAGAAGCTGCGCGGGGCCTCCACCATTACCCAGCAAGTCGCCAAGAACGTGTTTCTCTGGCCGCAGCGCTCATGGGTGCGCAAGGGTCTGGAGACATGGTTTACGCTGCTCATCGAAGTGCTCTGGCCCAAGCAGCGCACGCTTGAGGTCTATCTGAACGTTGCTGAGTGGGGTGATGGCGTTTACGGGGCCGAGGCCGCCGCGCGCCACCATTTCGGGCGCAGCGCCGCAGATTTGAGCCGTTCTCAGGCCGCCCGCCTTGCCTCGATCCTGCCCTCGCCGCTCAAGTGGTCGCCTCACCGCACATCCGGCGGCATTGCCCGCAAGGCCCGCTCGGTGGAGCGTTCCATGGGCTTCGTGCGCCGGGAAATGTCCGATTGCCTTGATCTCTCGTAACCGCTCCTCCTGACCACTCTTCGGCCAGTCGGCCATATCACGGAAATTTTGCTCAATCCTGTGGTTGACCCGGACGCGACCTCTCCCTATGTTCCGCCCACCCAATCGGGAGCCCATAGCTCAGTCGGTAGAGCAACTGACTTTTAATCAGTAGGTCGATGGTTCGAATCCATCTGGGCTCGCCACCTTTCCCCCTTTAAAATCACCGCATGCAACTCATGGCAAACACCGGCAGGTGGGTTTGTCCCCGGCCCGGCTTGGCATTTCCATGCCCTGTCTGCCAGAACCAGTGCCAACCCAAACCAGTGTCCGCAAAAAAGGCGGCAAGGCTGCCGCCCGCGCTTTCACACGGGCGGCTTTCGCGGGCCTCACCGCACATTCATCGCATATGGCCTGTGTGCGACGTCCGTTAGTCGTTCTTTGACGAATTCGTACCGAAGAACTCCGCTTCGGATATCTTGCCATCGCCATTGGCATCCATCTTATTGAACTGGAGGCTGCTCTCGTTGAGCAAAGTCACCTCCGTGTTGCCACGCAGCGGCTGGCGTGAGGGAACGCCGGGGGTTCCGCCTGCAGCCGGTATTGCGCCTTCCATCGCCAGCGCGCGCGCAAATTCCATGCGATCAAGCGAGCCGTTGTTGTTCAGGTCAAATGCGGCGAAGATCTGGTTTTCGTTAGGATTGTTGCTCAAGGGGCTCTGTCCCGAGCTTTGCTGCGTGCTCTGACCCGTCGAGCCGGAACCCGTTGAACCGGACCTCGTCGAACCGGCTCCCATCGAGCCGGAGCCTGTAGAGCCTGAATCCATCGAGTCGGAGCCCATCGAGTCTGAGCTGCTTGAACCCGCTGCCGGTTCCTGCGATTGCGGATCCATCGAGCTGGAGCCGGACTGGCTGCCCATGGTGCTGCTGCTGCCTGACGTGCTGTCCGGCATAGACGAGCCTGACTGCTGAGACGTCGTGCCCGGCCC
>JAEZBH010000146.1 GCA_023427285.1 Pseudomonadota bacterium | reverse complement strand
GCATCAATTCGGGCAGCCACAACCTGGCGGGCCTTGCCCGCATGGCCGATGCGCTGATGGACGCCTTCTCGCCCCTTGGCGGCACGCTTCGGCTGGTAGACCCGGCCCCGGCCCATGCGGTTGGCGCAGACGGCCAGCTGGTGCCCCTCCAGCACGGGCGCATCCTGCGCCTCAGCAAACGGCCGGAAGCGGCGCGCCGGGTGCTGCTTTGCGGACACATGGACACGGTATTCGGCCCCGACCACCCGTTCCAGATCGCGCGCGACAGCGCCTATGGCGTCATCAACGGCCCCGGCGTTGCCGACATGAAGGGCGGCCTGCTCGTCATGCTGCACGCTCTTGCCGCTCTGGAGCGCAGCCCGTGGGCCGAGGATCTGGGGTATGAAGTTGTCATCAATGCGGATGAGGAAATTTCCTCGCTCGGCTCTGCGCTCATACTGACAGAGGCGGCGCAGTCGGTTGACCTTGGTCTTGTTTACGAACCTGCCATGGAAGACGGACGGCTGGCAGGCGCGCGCAAGGGCATCGGCACGTTCAGCATTGTGGCGGAGGGCAAATCCGTCCACGCCGGGCGCAATCCGGAGGCAGGCCGCAACGCGGTTCTGGCGGTGGCAGACGCTTTCCTGCGCCTTGCCCGGCTCACCGGCACGCGCGAGGGGCTGACGGTCAATGTTGCCCGCATCGACGGCGGCGCACCCACCAATGTGGTGCCTGCCCTGGCTGTCGGGCGCTTCGAGATCCGCGTCTCCACCCACCCGGACATGCATTGGGCGTATGAAGAGGCGGAGCGCATCGTGGCGGCCGTGGCGACCGAGCGAGAGGTGCAACTCTTTCTGTCGGGCGGCTTCAACCGCCCGCCCAAGCCGATGGATGATCGGCAGGCCGCCCTGTTCGCCGCCGTTAAAATCTGCGGGGAAGACCTTGATCTGCCCATCCAGTGGGCCGCCACCGGCGGGTGCTGCGACGGCAACAATCTGGCCGCTGAAGGGCTGGCGGTGGTGGACACGCTGGGCGTGCGCGGCGGGGCCATTCATTCCTCTGACGAGTTTCTCATCACCGAAAGTCTGGCCGAACGCGCCCGGCTGTCTGCCCTGCTGCTGATGCGGCTGGCCTCTGGAGCCATCCCCCTTCCCCCTCGTGGCGCGCGAAGAGAACACCCATGACCGCAAACGACCCTGACGCCGACAGCGCCTTCAAGGTGCGCGCCGCCCGTCCGGACGACATAGAGGCGCTTTACCAGCTGGCGCTGAAGACCGGCGGCGGCTTTACCAACCTGCCGCCCAGCCGCGATGAGATTGCCCGGCGCGTCAACGCCAGCGCCACGGCTTTGGCGCGGGAAGGCGAGGAAGGCGCAAGCGCGGGCGATCTTTACATGCTGGTGCTGGAAGACAGGACAGACGGAACAGTGTTCGGCACTGCCAGCCTGTTCACGCGGCTGGGCACCGAATGGCCGTTCTACAGCTACAAGATCAACCGCCTGTCCCAGACCTGCAAGGAACTGAGCAAGTCCCTGACCTCAGACGTGCTGCATCTGGTCAACGACTTCGACGGCTGCTCGGAAGTCGGCGGCCTGTTTCTTGAGCGGGGCCGCAGAGCCGCCGGCGCAGGCCGCACCATCGCCCGCAGCCGCTATCTGTTCGTTGCCGCCCACCGCAGCCGCTTTGCCGAGAAGATCATCGCCGACCTGCGCGGCTATCAGGCCGAAGACGGCAGCTGGCCGTTCTGGGAAGGGCTGGGACGCCATTTCTTCCAGATGGAATTCGAAGACGCGGACCGCTTCAACAGCCTGCACGGCAACCAGTTCATTGCCGACCTCATGCCCAAATACCCCATCTATGCCCGCCTGCTGCCGCCCGCAGCCCAGGCCGCCATCGGCCGACCCCATCTGGAGGGCATTCGCGCCTTTGCCCTCCTGGCGGAGGAAGGGTTCCGGTATGAGGGCTATGTGGACATCTTCGATGGCGGCCCGACCGTTGCCGCCTATGTGAATGACCTGAAGGCGGTGAAAGACCACCGCCGCGCCCTTGTCGCCGAGATCAGGCCCATCGACAGCGCCGCCTGCCTCGACGTGATGGCCTGCACCGGCCACGCCGCCGATTTCCGCGCCGCGCGCGGACGGCTGGAACTTCTGCCACACAATACCGTGATCCTAGATGAGGCGCTTGCCGCTGCCCTTAACGCCACCCCCGGCACGGAGATTCTGCATGTCACCTTCTGACAAGATGCTGGCCGACAAGATGCAGCCCGGCGAGACTCTGCCCGGCGAGACTCTGTTATCCCATGACCCGGCCACCGGCGAGGTGGTGTGGCGCGGGCGGGCGGCCACAGAGGCAGAGGTGTCAGACGCCATCGCCGATGCCCGCAGCGCCGCCCCGGCCTGGGCGCGCCGCCCGTTCGAGGACCGCGCCGCCATCGCCGCCACCTACGCCGAGCGCATGCGCGAGCGCAAAGAGGAACTGGCCCGCCTCATCTCGCAGGAAACCGGCAAGCCGTTCTGGGAAGCGCAGACCGAGATCGACAGCGTGGCGGGCAAGGTGGAGCTGTCCATCCGCGCCTATCAGGAGCGCACCGGCCACCGCTTGCAGGAGGCGGGCGATATGCGCCAGCGCGTCGCCCACAAGCCGCACGGCGTGCTGGCGGTGCTGGGGCCGTACAACTTCCCCATGCATCTGGCCAACGGCCACATCGTGCCCGCCTTGCTTGCGGGCAACACGGTGGTGTTCAAGCCGAGCGAGGAAACCCCGGCGTGCGGCCTTGCCATGGCCGAGGTGTGGGAGGAAGCGGGCCTGCCGACGGACGTGCTGCGCGTGGTCAACGGCCCCGCCAGCACCGGGCGGGCGCTGGCGGGCCACCCGGATATCGACGGCCTGCTGTTCACCGGCTCCATGCCGACCGGCCTTGCGCTGCACCGCCAGTTCGCCGAAACGCCGAACCGGATTCTGGCGCTGGAGATGGGCGGGAACAACCCGCTCATCGTGTGGGACACGGCGGATGCTGAAGCTGCCGCCCACATCATCGCCCAATCCGCCTACCTTTCCGCCGGGCAGCGCTGCACCTGCGCCCGCCGCCTCATTCTGCCAACGGGAGACGCAGGCAACCGGATACTGGAGGCGCTGCTGGACGTGATCGACCGGCTGATCGTGGGCGCGCCGTTCGATGAGCCCCAGCCGTTCATGGGGCCGGTCATCAACCGGAATGCCGCCCGCCGCCTGCTCGATGCGCAGGAGCGGATGCTGGCCAGCGGCGGCAAGCCGCTGCGCCTGATGAGCGCGCCGAACGATGACAGGCCGTTCCTCACCCCCGGCCTCATTGACGCAACCCACATCAGCGCCCGCGCCGACGAGGAGCATTTCGGCCCGCTGTTACAGGTCATCCATGTCACCGATTTCAGCGCCGCGATGGATGAGGCCAACGCCACCCGCTACGGCCTTGCGGCGGGCCTCATCAGCGACAGCGAAGCGCTCTATCAGCGCTTCTGGAACGACATCCGCGCAGGCGTGCTGGCATGGAACCGGCCAACCACCGGCGCGGCCTCGGCCTCGCCCTTCGGCGGCGTGGGGCTTTCCGGCAACCACCGGCCCAGCGCCTGGTATGCGGCGGACTACTGCGCCTATCCGGTTGCCAGCCTTGAGCAGACCGCGCCCAACGCCCCCATCCGCACCGGGCTGATGCATGACTGAAGGATGGGATTTCTTTTTGCAGGGGACTCAGTCCCCTGCACCCCATTCATTTCATACGGCCGTATCCGTCATCTAGGGCGCGGCCCGAAATACGAAGGGGAGGTGCAGGAGGGACCCCGTGCGCGGAGGCGCACAAACGATCAAGGCGCGGAGGCGCACAAACGATCAAACCCCCTCCTGCAAACCAATCCAAACTAAAAATAAAACCACAAGCTGAACCCGAACACGCGAGCGCCTCATGACCACGGTTGAAATCAATTTCGATGGACTGATCGGCCCCACCCATAACTACGCCGGTCTCAGCCTCGGCAACGTGGCCTCCGCCACCAACGCGGGCGAGATTTCCTCGCCGCGTCAGGCCGCGCTTCAGGGCCTCCTCAAGATGAAGGTGCTCATGGACCTCGGCATTCCCCAGGGCGTGCTGCCGCCGCAGGAGCGCCCCTGCGTGCCAGCGCTGCGCGCCCTCGGGTTCGACGGGTCTGACAGCGGCGTGTGCGCTGCCGCGTTTGCGGCGGACCCTGCCCTGTTCCGCAACGCCTTTGCCGCCTCGTCCATGTGGACCGCCAACGCCGCCACCGTTTCGCCCAAGCCGGACACGACGGATTCTCGCGTGCATCTGAGCGTTGCAAACCTTGCAAGCATGGCGCACCGCTCGCTGGAAGCGCCGGAGACCGAGCAGTGGCTGCGCCTGGCCTTCTCTGATGAAGCGCATTTTTCCGTTCATCCAGCCCTGCGGTTCGGCGTGCATTTCGCGGACGAGGGCGCGGCCAACCACATGCGCCTGGCCGCCACCCACGGCGCGCCCGGCGTTGAGGTGTTCGTTTACGGCGAAGACAAGGGCGGGCGCTTCCCCGCCCGCCAGAAGCGCCGCGCCAGCGAGGCCATTGCCCGCCTGCACGGGCTGGACCCAAGGCGCACGCTGTTCGTCGCCCAGTCAGACGATGCCATTCAGGCCGGAGCCTTCCACAACGACGTGGTTGCCGTCGCCAACGAGCAGGTGCTGTTCACCCACGAACATGCTTTTGAAGACAAGGCGAAGTTCTACGCCGCGCTGGAGGAGGCGCTGCCGGGCGTTTACCTCATCGAGGTGCCCTCAGCCGAGGTGGGGCTGGAAGATGCCATCCGCTCCTACCTGTTCAACTCTCAGCTTGTCTCCCTGCCGGAAGGGCACATGGCCCTCGTGATGCCGCAGGAGTGCCGCGACAACACCCGCGTCTGGGACTACGTGCAGCGCCTGCTGGCCCGGAACACGCCCATTCGCGAAGCCATCGTCATTGATGTGCGCGAGAGCATGAGGAACGGCGGCGGCCCGGCGTGCCTGCGTCTGCGCGTGCAGGTGGACGAAGCCGCGCTTGCCGCCATCGACCAGCGCTTCCTGCTCGACGAGCGCAAATGGGAGGCGCTCGTGCGCGTCGTTGAGGAGCGCTGGCCCGAGCGCATCACCCCCAGCGACATCGGCAACTCCGCCCTCTGGGAGCAGGCATGGGCCGCCCGCCGCGCTCTCCTTGCTGAAATGGGACTGGCGTGAGGGGGGATCATATACGACCATGGCCGCGTTGACTCGCAGGCGGGGCATCCATAGCTTTTAACTTGAAGAATGAGGCAATGGAGGAAGCGCAAAATGGCTGACTGGCTGTCCCGGCTGACATCATTCCTCCGCTCCAAGGAAGACGAGGAGATCATCCAACTCGTCAGCAATTCCTGGCGCACCTTGCGGGTGGTAGGTCGCGGCACGCTGACGGTTGACCCGGAAGAGATTCGCAACAGCCAAGAATACAAGGACGGCCTGAAGCGTATGGAGGCGATTTTCAGGAAGCGCTGAATTTCTGCCTCTTCCAGCAAGGCGCCGAATGACCGCTTTGTTTCTTCTTCTCATTCTGGTGGCGGGCTTCCTGTACTGCCACATCCATCCGGTTCAGAAAATCCGCCTGCATCGCTATACCGGCCAGTACCTGTATCTTCGCGCCGCAGGTTATGGCGTGCGCGCCCTTGGCGTGACGGCAATGCTGGCCCTGCTGCCCAATACACTGACGCTAATCCTCTGGCTTTCATCCTGCCTGAAGAACACGGGGCTTGCCGGTGACACCCTGCCGCAAACCGCATGGCTGATCGCCCTGTCCATCGGCATGTTCGGCATCATTATCCTGCACGCCCTCTTTGCTTTTTTCTTTCACGTTCTGCGTTTCAGGACACTCAATCTCTTTCCTCACCTCATGGGCAAACTGCTGAGGGACAGCCCACTCGATGCCCAGCTTTACCGCCTGTATCTCCAGCGCAGGCCCGTCATGCTGAGCATGGCGGACCGGAAAATCTATGTGGGCATGATCGCCGATATGGGCGAACCCACCGAAACCGAAGGGCCGGATCAGGAAATCGCGTTGCTTCCCATGCTCAGCGGATACCGGGAAAAGGATACCCTGAAGGTCGAGTTCACGACCTTCTACAATGATTTCTATGGTCAGGAGACTGAGACCGAGCGCAAGGTACCCGCCCTGACAATCATTCTGCGCCAAAGCAACATCGTCTCGGCAACCGAGTTCTCAGACAGCGCCTATGCGCACTGGAACACGTCCAGCCCCGCCAGAAACGCGCCGCCGCTCGCCCCCGCAGAGATGGAACTGGCGTAGTTCTTTCGAGGTTCTTTGTTGCAGAGTGACCCAGCCCCTCCGCACTTCCTCTTCGTTTATCAAGCCGCGCCCTTCATACAGGATACGACCCTTTAAAAACGAACAGGGGGTCGCAGGGGGAGTTATTATCCCCCTGCACCAGAGCC
>JAEZBH010000240.1 GCA_023427285.1 Pseudomonadota bacterium | reverse complement strand
CTCAGGTCCTGCGCGCGACTTGCCGCGTCAGACCAGTCTGCCGCCAGCACCGATGCCGCCCCTGCCCGAATGACAACCGGCGCTCCGCTGCCGTTGAGCACGCCAGCAAACGCTGCAAGGCTCGCCTGATCCAGCAAGTCCGCGCCGTCAGATAGCGCAAGGCTGGCCGTTGCGCCATGCACCTCGATCGTCTGGCCGGAGAGCGAGGGAATTTCCCTGATTCTGATCTTCAGCCACGTTGCCCAGTAATTTCCGCCGCGCTGTGCGGTCAGTTGCACCGGGGTGCCGGATTGCCCGTGACTGCCGGGGCGGAACACCTCGCGAATGGCGGTGAGCGCCTTGTCCTGCGCGCCATCCGGCACCGACTTCAAGGCATAGGCCAGAACGAGAAAGCACAAAAGAATGCTGAGCATGTCCGCAAAGGTCAGCATCCATGAACTGCGGCGCGGCTGAAATCCGGTCATTCGCGCCCTCCCGCCAGACGAATGGACGCGCCCGCATCTGCGGCATGAGAGGCAAGCTCGATGCGGTTCATATCAGCACCCAGGGCGCTGAGCAGAACGGCGGCAGTGGCAATGCGGGCCGCTGTCAGGTCCTGAGCATCGGAGGCGGGAAGAATATCAAGACGCAGCCGCTCGCCGGGATAAAGGCCGGGGGCACGTTCTGCGAACAGTTGCAGCCAATCCCGCCCGGCGTCGGTCAAGGCGGCAGAGCCGCTTTCGAAGAAAACCACCGGGATCGGCGCGCTGGTGATGGGCGTCTCTCCGGCTGCAACCGGCGCTGCCAAGGCATCAAGCGGAGATGCAGGGTTTTGCGCCTTGTCGGTGATCCTGTCGCTGACCGACAGGATCCCGAGGAACATGGCGATGAGCACCAGCCAGACCGCGGCCATCAGGCCATACTGGCCCTGAGAGGCGGAAGGGCTGGATACCACCATCGTCAGAGCACGTTAGTCAAAGCTCGCCAGAAGCGCGTCGATGTCGTCCTGATTGTTGCCCGAACCTTCCAGCGACGGACCGTTCAGCAACTCCTTCGGATCGGTCGGCTCGCCCTTGTCGTCGCGGTGAATGACCTTCTCGCGCGGAGCCGAAGAATCGCCGACAGCCTCGGCAAGCTGACCCAGCTTTTCCTCGATATGCTTCAGCACGCGTACAACCTTGGTCACGCGCTGGCCGGTAATATCCTGGAAGCTGGAGGCTTCATAAATGCGCATGGCAATGGCGCTGAGGCGCTCTGCCATCTCGCCGTCCATCTCGCCGGAGATGGCGGTCACTTCGTCCGCGCAGTCCATGATCTGGGTCGCGGCGGCTTCCGTGTGCTGAACGATGGCGTCAAGCTCATCGGTTGCGCCCGGAATGTCGTGTTTCGACAGAGCGTTGGGCTGAATCGAAGCGATTTCAGCCTTGGCCGCGCTGATGAAATCCACCAGATCCTTGAGTTCGCCCCCAATCTTGAGGGCCGCGAGTTCTAGTTCACCTTGCATCGTGCTCACCATGGAAGCAACAAGCTCCGGGATATCCCGCACCTTGACGCTCTCGCCCCGTTCCTGACGCAGTGCTTCAATACGTTCCTTGAGGGAGGCTGTCGTAAGGCCTGACATTTCCGTACTCTCCACGACCTGTTCGAAGTGTGGCCTGCGAAGGCCCGCATACCATCCTTTGGTACGAAAGAGACGGTAAAAGGCGGGTTAATGACTTGCCGATTTAAGACAAAGCCTGCCCTGACCTATAAAAATCCGCAGCCGCACGTTCACAGTGATAACCAAACCATACCAATTGCGTCCGGCGCACTTTTCCAATTCAAATGAAAAGATGCGCCGGAGGCGATCCCCTTACCCCGCCACGTTGGCGCGCTGCGCCAGCGCCATGGTGAGGGACTTGGCGGCATCCGGGTCCATTTCAGCCAGAATGGCCGCCATTTTGGCTTCCTTCATCCGGTGGGCAACGGCCAGCTGCACGCCGAGATCGAGCTTCTCGAAAATGCGCGCTGCATCCTTCGGCTTCATCGTCTCATAAACCTTAACCAAGGAGGTGAACTGCTTGGCGGACTGCTCGTCCTGCACGCCGGTCAGCTGCTTCAGCCGCGCCTCAAGCCTGCGCAGCTCGGCAATCTTGGCATCAACGCGCTTCTCCGCCGCTTCCAGCATGCGCTCGCGCATTTCCAGATCCGACTTGTCGGCGACAGGTTTCGCACGCGGTGCGCGCCCCGCCATGTCATTCATGAGATCCGCTTCAACCCGATTCTGCGGCACGCTCGCCTTTGCGGCCTGCTGTGCAGAGGCGGCCTGCTGGGCAGCGGCAAGTTGGGTAGCAGGTTGCGGCTTTGCGGCGCTGGACGGGTTCACCGGCGTGCTTTCCACCGGCTCGCCGCCCGGCGCGCGCGCGATCACATCCGCCACGTTGAACAGCAGGATGCCTGCGCCTGCGGCCAGCAAGACAGGAAACGGACGGATGGAAATAGGAAACGCTTTCATATACTCAACCCCTTCCCTGCGCTTTTCAGCGCAAGCCATCCAGTGCGCGCAGCTTCGGGGCCACTTTGGCGGCATCCTTGCCTGCATCCATGCCCAGCGGCATCACGTCAGCCTTGTTGGGACGCACGATCGAGGCAGCGCCGCTCAGGGTGCCCTCAAGGCGCTGGGCCAGATCCTCACCCGCCTGCGTGATGATGACCAGCTCGTCCGCCAGCGCCCGCGCCTTGGAGACACGCTCGCGCAGCGACT
>JAEZBH010000045.1 GCA_023427285.1 Pseudomonadota bacterium | reverse complement strand
TTCGATGATGGGTTCCTATGAATCCACCGAGCGCCTGCTTGCGAACATCCTGCCGGGCGACAAGGTCGGCAACATCATGGAAGAAATCCGCGGCCCGGCCGGCCGCACCATGTGGGACAAGCTGGGCAATGTGAACGAAACCGTCCTGGCCAATTACCTGAAGAACGAATATCCCCAGACCGTTTCGGTCGTGCTGTCCAAGATCAAGCCGGAACACGCGGCCCGCGTGTTGGGCGCGCTGCCCGAGGAATTCGCCCTGGAAGTGGTGCAGCGCATGCTGCGCATGGAAAGCGTGCAGAAGGACATACTGGACAAGGTCGAGCAGACCCTGCGCGTGGAATTCATGTCCAACTTGGCGCGCACCGCCAAGCGCGACGCCCATGAACAGATGGCAGAAATTTTCAACAATTTCGACCGCCAGACCGAGAGCCGCTTCGTCACCGCCCTTGAGGAACGCAACCGCGATTCCGCCGAGCGCATCAAGGCGCTGATGTTCACCTTCGAGGACCTGGGCAAGCTCGATCCGGGCTCGATCCAGACGCTGCTGCGCAACGTCGAGAAGGACAAGCTGGGCCTGGCGCTGAAGGGCGCCACCGATTCCCTGCGCGACGTCTTCTTCTCCAATATGAGCGAGCGCGCCGGCAAGATCCTGAAGGAAGACATGGAAGCCATGGGCCCCGTGCGCCTGAAGGACGTGGACGAGGCACAGATGCGCATGGTCAACGTCGCCAAGGATCTGGCCAACAAGGGCGAGATCATGATCGCCGGTGGCGGTTCGGAAGACGAGCTGGTCTACTGATGCGCCAGAATTCCACAGCCAACGCCAAGTTCACGTTCGACACCGAGTTCGAGGCAGGCGGCGTAGAGCGCCGCACCGTCGAGGCCGAACGCCGCCAGAAGAAAAGCCTGACGGTGGACGAGATTGATGGCCTGAAGGCCGCTGCCCGCGAGGAAGGCGAGAACAGCGCCGTTGCACGCAATGGCGAAACCGCCAACCGCGAACTGGCGGCCCTGACCATTTCCGTGCGCGCAGCCTGCGACCAGATCCGCACCGAGGTCGAGACCCTTCGCAGCGAAGCCGCAGCCATTGCGCTGGCTGCCGCGCGCAAGCTGGCGCCCGCAGCCCTGCGCGCCCTGCCCCAGGCCGATGTCGAGGCCGCGTTGCGCGAGGCCATGCACCAGGCCATCGGCGAGCCGCGCCTGTCCTTGCGCGCCAATCCCGAGATCGCCGCACTGATCGAACCGCGCCTGGCCGATATCGCCCATGAAGAAGCCTATGACGGCCGCGTGCATGTCATCCCCGATCCGCATTTTCGCGGTGCGGATTGCCGCATTGAATGGCGCGGCGGCGGCGCCGAACGCAGCTTCGAGGCCATCGAGACAGCGATCGCCCGCATCGTCGAGCAGCGTTTCTCCGAACT
This sequence comes from Pseudomonadota bacterium, assembly GCA_023427285.1. Taxonomy (GTDB): domain Bacteria; phylum Pseudomonadota; class Alphaproteobacteria; order Sphingomonadales; family Sphingomonadaceae; genus Pedomonas. The sequence goes on along the minus strand of JAEZBH010000045.1, from coordinate 1,739 downwards.
TTCTTCCCGCGTGAAAGGATAAGCCATGTCCGGCAACGACAATGTCGACCTGCCCGATCTCTCCCACGAAGCCGCGCCCGAGATTTCCGGCGCAGCGCTGCTGAACAGCGAGGGACTGCAGGAAGTCGCGCCCAAGCGCAGCGCCGCGGACCTGGAAGCCGTCTTCGACGTGCCGGTCACGGTCAGCGCCGTCCTGGGCAAGAGCGCCATGGAAGTCAGCCAGTTGCTGAAGCTGGGCAAGGGCACGGTGGTCGAACTGGACCGCAAGGTCGGCGAGGCCATCGATATTTATGTCAATGACCGCCTGGTGGCGCGCGGCGAAGTCGTGCTGGTCGAAGACCGGCTGGGCATCACCATGACCGAAATCATCAAGTCCGGCCAGTCGTAGGAGTTCAGAACATGCGTCTTCTCATTGTCGGCGGCCTGCAGGGCCAGATCGGACTGGCCACCAAGATTGCGATGGAGCGCGGAGCAAAGGTCTCCCACGCCACCTCGATCGAACAGGCGCTCGCTTCCTTGCGCGGCGGCATGGGCGCGGACCTGGTGTTTTGCGATGTGTCGCTCGACCTGGGCGAACTGGTGCGCGGCCTGTCGGCAGAGCGCATCTGCACTCCGGTCGTGGCATGCGGCATCGGAACCGACACCCGCAGGGCAGTGGACGCGATCCGCGCCGGCGCCAAGGAATACCTGCCCCTGCCCGCCGATCCCGAGCTGATCGCGGCGGTTCTGGCGGCGGTGGCGGACGAATCCCACCAGCTTGTCTATGAGGACGAAGCCATGGGCCAGGTCCTGGCGCTGGCCGACCAGATCGCCGGTTCCGAGGCTTCGATCCTCGTCACGGGCGAGAGCGGCACCGGCAAGGAAGTGCTGGCGCGCTATGTGCACAGCCGCTCCAACCGCGCCAAGAAGCCGTTCATCTCCATCAACTGCGCCGCGATCCCCGAGCATCTGCTGGAATCCGAACTGTTCGGCCACGAGAAGGGCGCTTTCACCGGCGCCATCGCGCGCCGTATCGGCAAGTTCGAGGAAGCCACCGGCGGCACGTTGCTGCTCGACGAAATCTCGGAAATGGATGTCCGGCTGCAGTCGAAGCTGTTGCGCGCGATCCAGGAGCGCGTGATCGACCGCGTCGGCGGCACCAAGCCGGTGCCAGTGGATATCCGCATCATCGCCACCTCGAACCGCAACCTCTCGGATGCCGTGAAGGCCGGCACCTTCCGCGAAGACTTGCTGTTCCGCCTCAACGTCGTGAACCTGAAGATCCCGGCGCTGCGCGATCGCCCTGCCGATATTCTCGAACTGGCCCAGCACTTCGCCAAGAAATATGCCGAAGCCAATGGTGTGCCGGTGCGGCCGCTGTCGGCGGAGGCGCGCCGCGTGCTCACCGGCAATCGCTGGCAGGGCAATGTGCGTGAGCTCGAAAACACCATTCATCGTTCGGTGCTGATGTCGTCGGGCGACGAGATCGGCCCGGATGCGATCCTGACGCCCGATGGCGACCGTCTCGATCACGCCAAGGCCCAGCCGGCGGTTGCGCATGCGACCATGGCTGCCGAACAGGTGACGCGCGCCCTCGTCGGCCGCACGGTGGCTGATGTCGAGCGTGACCTCATTCTGGAAACGCTGAAGCACTGCCTCGGCAACCGCACGCATGCGGCGAACATCCTCGGCATCTCGATCCGCACGCTGCGCAACAAATTGAACGAATATGCCGATGGCGGCCTGCCGATCACGCCGGC
>JAEZBH010000501.1 GCA_023427285.1 Pseudomonadota bacterium | reverse complement strand
TGGGAGAGGAGCGCGACGTTGCCATGAACTCCATCGCTCCGGTGTGGGACGGCAACGAGACCTGGCTGGTGCTGGGCGGCGGCGGACTGATGGCGGCTTTCCCGCTGGCCTATGCGCTCATTCTGCCCGCCATCTATGCGCCGCTCATCGCCATGCTGCTTGGCCTGGTCTTCCGGGGCGTTGCTTTCGAGTTCCGCTGGCGCGACCCCGGCCACCGCGCGTTCTGGGATATCGGCTTCTTCGGTGGCTCGCTGGTGGCGGCGCTGTCGCAGGGCATCATCCTCGGCGCGGTGCTTCAGGGCATCGACATCAATCTTGCCGCCCGCTCCTATGCCGGAGGCTGGTGGGACTGGCTGACCCCGTTCAGCCTCGTGACCGGGGCCGCTGTCGTTATCGGCTACGGCCTGCTCGGTTCTACATGGCTCATCATGCGCACAGAGGGCACGCTGCAAGCCAAGGCGCGCAATTATGCCCGCTGGTTTGGCGCGCTGATGCTCATCTCCATCGCCGTGGTCAGCGGCGCAACGCCCTACCTCAGCAATGCCTATTACGAGCGCTGGTTCGAATGGCCCAACGTTCTGTTCACCGCCCAGGTGCCGGTGCTGGTGGCGGCGGCGGCCATTGCGCTCTATTTCGCGCTGAAGCGCAAGCGCGAGGTCTGGCCGTTCCTGCTCTCGCTCCTTCTGTTCACCCTTACCTTCATCGGTCTTGGCATCAGTCTTTACCCCTACGTCGTGCCGGATCAGGTCACGATCTGGGAGGCGGCTGCGCCTGAGAAGAGCCAGGTGTTCATGCTGGTGGGCGCAGGCGTGCTGGTGCCGATCATTCTGGCCTATACCGCCTATGTTTACTGGGTGTTCCGCGGCAAGGTGGGGCATGAGGGGTACCACTGATGCCCCCCGTGCCTCCTCCTCCTGTCAGCCAGCCCGGTCCGCTGTGGAAGCGCCTGCTCTGGTTCGTGGGACTGTGGGCCGCGGGCGTCGCGGTGGTCGGCGCGGTGGCCTACATCCTGAGACTCTGGATCGCCTGAGCGTGCAGGCGCTGTTGCGCGGGTCGGAAATCGAGCCTGTGCCAGACCCCATGAGCCATGGCCAATCGCTGCAATCGGGCAGATAAAAAAAGGGGCGCAAGTTGCGCCCCTTCAGGTGGTACCAGGACCTGGGTGTTTGATTAGAGTGGGTGACCAGCTTGTAGCAGGTCACCCACTCTAATTCCTTTGTTGGTCGCGCTTTCTTAAACGCAAAGCGTGCGCTTTGCTCGAAAGTCGCTCTAGTAGCGATACCGCAGCGAGAAGCCGTACATGCGCGGCTCGCCGTAGATGCTGTTGGTGAAGCCGATCGCCTGGTTGTAACCGGGGTATGCGGAAATACGGTATGCCTTGTTGGTGGCGTTGGTCATGAAGAACCGCGCATCCACCGGAGCACCCATCACGCTGTTCCACTCGAGCGAGAGGTTCAGGATGCCGTAGGAGTCGATCCATGCCTTGGGATCATCCTTCGGCGTCGTGGTGGCCGAGTAGTAGATCTTGTCATTCCACGCGTAGTTTACCGTGGCGACCAGTTTGCCCATGTCGTCGCCCAGCGCACGCTCATAGCGAGCATTCACGTTGAACTGGTTCTTCGGCACGTAGGCGTAGGGCATGCACGACAGATCAGCGGTGACGAAGTCGCCCGGGATATACGGCACTGCAAGCGGTCCGTCACAGGTGTCGATCGTGCGCACGAGCGGGTCGGCCTGTACGTCGAGCTCGAACTTCTTGTACTTGCCTTCCGTGCGGGAGTAGTTGGCCGAGAGCGTCAGGTTCTCGGTCGGGCGGATCATGGTTTCGATTTCAATACCGCGAACGCGCGCTTTTTCCGCGTTGAACGTGATCGAACCCTGATCGAGGCCGGTCGAGTTCAGGCCCCCGTTGGCATAGTTGTCGGCAGCGGCGCGTTGCAGATCCTTGTAATCAAGGTGATAGGCCGAGACGTTGAAGCGGACCGGCATCTCACCCACGAAGAAGTCGGCCTTTGAGCCGATTTCATAGTTGGTCACGTATTCCGGATCATAGGTGAAGGCTTCAGGGCGCGGTGCGGTGGAGTTGAAGCCGCCAGCCTTGTAGCCGCGGGTGACCTTGCCGAACACCATCACCTTGTCGGTGACCTTGTAGTCAAGGCCAAGGTTCCAGGTCACTTCCTCATAGTTGCGCTTCGCTGTTGCAACCGGGAACGCCAGGAAGTTGCCCGAGACGCGCTCGCCGCGAATGCGATCCCAGGTGTTGCGGATGCCGGCGGTGACAGACAGACCGGCAAGGGCCGGGCTTGCGGCTTCCAGATCCAGCGTGCCCTGTCCGTAGATCGCAACGCTGCGGGTCTTGGTCGACAGGTAGGTGCCTTCGCTGAAGCTGGCAGCGTTGAACGAGCCCATGCCTTCCAGGCCCTCGGGCTTGTGGTTGGAATAGAAGCCGCCCACCACCATGTTGAACTGGCCATCGAGGAAATTGCCGTGGAGTTGCGGCTCCTCGGTGATCAGGCTGGAGTTGGTGAAGCGCATCTTGGTGCCAGCCGGGGCGATGTCCTCGTAGCCTGTCGGCATGACGGCCGGAAGCTGGGCCATGATCGGCAGGAAGCTGCCGTCCAGATCCCAGGCATACTGCTGCTTCATCCGCTGATAGCCGAAGATGTTGCGGAAGCTGAGGGTGTCGTTGAGGGTGATGTCCGTCGTGTTGATGACGCTGAACATGCTCAGCCGCTGGAACTGATCGGTGTTGAGCGCGGTCTTGCGCTTGCCAAGGCTGTTCATGTAGGCCGCAATGGCCTGACCCGCTGCCGGGTCCATGATGTTCTGCGGGTTCCCGTACAGCGAATTCGCCATGATGTTGGCAAGGTTCAGCGTGTTCGGGTTGATGCTGTCAAGAATGATGCCCGTACCGTTGTCTTTCGACTTGGAATAGTAGGTCACCAGGTAGTTCTTGATGTCGTCGGTGGGCTCCCACAGCACGCCAACGCGAGCGGTCCACCAGTCCTTGTTGTCGTAGTCCTTGCCTTTGAAGCCAGCGCTCGCGACGGGGTAGCCGCCGCTGCTCTCATTGGGAGCCTCCAGCACGTAGCCGAACGGGCCGGGGCCTGCGTCCTTGGTGAAGCCGTCGCGCTTCTTGAGCTTGCCGGCCACGCGGATGGCGAGGCGGTCTGACAGCGGAATATTGATTGCGCCTTCAATCTCGCGGTCGTCGTAATTGCCGACCTGGCCCTGAACATAGCCGCCGAATTCGTAAGTCGGCTTCTTCGGGCCGAGCAGCAGCGCGCCGCCGGTGGTGTTCTTGCCGAACAGCGTGCCCTGCGGGCCGCGCAGGATCTGCAGCGATTCGACGTCGAAGAAGCTGCCGGGTGCGCCCTGATTGCCGATGACGGTGCCCTGAAGGAGCGGCACTTCGGCGAAGTAGTTCACCACGCCCACGGGCGCGAAGTAGGTCTGGCCCTGACCGCGAATGGTCACGGTCTCGGCGCTGCGCTGGGTGCCGTTGGCGCCGATCGTCACGGACGGCACCATGCCGAGCAGGTCCTGTGCGGAGGAAATGCTCTGCTCGCGCAAGGTGTCCGCGCTCATGGCGGTGATGGCAACCGGCACGTCCTGAATGGCTTCTTCGCGGCGGTTCGCGGTCACAACGATTTCGTTGAAGGTGATGCCGCCGGCAGCTTCTGCCGCTTCCGCAGCAGGCGCGGTTTCCTGGGCCTGGGCCGCGCCGGGCAGGCCGATCGAGGCAATGATGGTGCCGCCAAGAAGCAGCGATCGCACAGCGTCGTTGAGGCGCAATTTGTTGTTATGCATCTAATCCCCCCTAAGAATTTATGATTTCGCAATTAGTTGGCTGGTATTCAGCATTTGATGCGGGTTATTCTGAACTCGTCAGCCAGTTTGGATGCGGCCTCTGCCGCTCCTGCCGCCCGCACTGTTTTCAAGGCAGTCGGCACATCCCTGATGCACTTTGGCTTCTGACCCCCCCTGACTTCTCCCCAGGTCTATTTGTAAATATTTACTCACAACCATAGATAGCTGATTTCCGAAGGTCGAGATGGAAATCGCATGAGGTCAAAAATTTAATTAGCTTAATCAGACGAGTGCGGCAGAGATGTAACAGTGGGCCAGTGGCAGCCGATGGTTAAGGCGGCGCTGAATATTGTTAACTATTTGGTATATAATGAATTTATTGGAATCTGCTTCAAGCCGCTCTTCGGCCTTTTCAGGCAGCTCTGCCATGGGATGAACTATGGGAAATGAGAGGTGACGCGACATCTCCGCCAGCCCGCGCTTGCAATTTACGAAGAATCTTCGAAAATGTTGGGCGTCAGGTAAATTTGGTTCTCTGGGGAGGAGTGGAGAAGCATGTCCAGCGATATTGCAGAGCGTATTCGGCCAGTTGCGGAGCCGCGGATCATCGAGGGCGCGTACACGCCCGATCAGCATCAGCGGATGCTTGAGACCGTGCGGTCCATGGGCCCGCTCAAGACCATTCTCTCGCAGCATTTCGCCTCGCCCGAGGAAGTGGTCGCCACCATGTCCGGCGCGATGCCAAAGGGCGTGACGCCGACCTTCGACATGTTTCTGACGCCCAATTTCCGTGGGTATTTCGCCCGTTTCGGCACCTGCCTGTTTCCGGAAATCGAGGACTGCTTTTATAACTCGAAATTCCTCGCGCTGGCGCGTTCCTACTGGAATGCTGAATATGCCAAGCCGGAGAACATGCTGTTCAATATCAACGGTCCCTGCCACAGCACGGATCCGGCACATCTGGACGCCACCGAGTTTCGCGGCATCAATCAGGGCAACTCCCCGATCTGGCTGATGAACACCATGTCCAAGTCCGGGCTGTTCTCCAAGTGGATCATGAAGAAAGCCCAGGTCATTGCCTGGTATTATCAGGGCAATATCGGCGGTGGTTTCACCTACTGGCCGGACGGGCCGCACGCCCAGCCCAAGCGCATCCCCGCGCCCATGTGGGGCCGTGCGGTCGTGGTGCAGAATGAAATGATGTACCACCGGGGCGAACCCAACGGACCGGTTGACAAGCGTCTGCCGAAGGGGCTGGCTTTCGATTCAGTGTTCGAGGCTGATCCGGCTGTTGCCGACGGCTGGCGCATTCGCACCAATGATGAGGTTATTCAGCACGTTCCGGCATCGGAAATGCGCTTCCTTGTTCACTGGGGCGCTGCCGTTTACGCCGATTATGCTGAACTGAAGGCGGTTATGGATCATTCCGATGATCTGTCGCACGATCAGGTGTTTGACACGTTCATCAAGGACATGCGGGCACGCGGCATCACGTTTGAAGTGCCGAGCGATCCGCTGCGTGATCGCGAATTCATCGGGCTGCTGAACCGGACTTATGATCCGGGTGTGCCGCGGTACTACCCGGCAGAGGCGCCGGGGCCGCATCAGCAAGCGGCGTAATCTGATGCAGATCGGGGCGAGTGCTGGACATATCCGGCGCTCGCCTTGCTCTATGCGGCGTTACCGGGTTTTCGACGCTGCGCGCTTTGCGCCAACCTTCGTGCGAGCAGATTTTTTGTTCGTGCTGGCCGCGTCCACCTTTTGGCTCCAGACGCCAAGCCAGGAGTCGGAGGGAGCCGTTTCCCCGCGAAGCGCCGCCACACCTCTCAGTTGCCAGAGAAGCGGCTCTTCCCAATTGCCGTAAGCGGGCTCTAGAAGGGCGGGCAGATGCTGGCGAAGCGTTTGCAATTCGTCGGCTCTTGCCTGAACGGCAAGGTGAAATTGCTCTGACTGGCTGGTGCCGTCGGCCTCCAGCGCCTTGGCGTGAAGCCGGGCAACGGCGCAACCAATAATCAGCTGGCCCACAGCGCGATAAAGGCTCGCGGCCTGCTCTGGCGGAAAGCCCCGCTTGAGCAGCGCCTGCATCCAGCTTTCAGCCTGCTCCACCTGCGTATGGGC
>JAEZBH010000360.1 GCA_023427285.1 Pseudomonadota bacterium | reverse complement strand
GTGCTCTACGGCGTGGAGCAGCCCGAGAAGCGCGAGCGCCTACTGCGGCTGGCGAAGAACGCGGGGGTCAACATGCTGCGCGTGTGGGGCGGCGGCCTGATTGAAAAGCAGCAGTTCTACAACCTGTGCGACCGCCTGGGCATCCTGGTCTGGCAGGAGTTTATCCAGTCCAGCTCGGGCATCGACAACTACCCCTCCGAGGACCCGGACTTCATCAACTTCCTGGTGGAAAACGCCCGCCGCGCCATCATCGGGCGGCGCAACCACCCCTCGCTGGCAGTGTGGTGCGGCGGCAACGAGCTGCATTACGCGCAGGATCGTTTGGTCGATGACAGCCATCCCGCACTTGCGGCCCTGCATGACGTCGTGCGAGCGCTGGACCCGGAACGGCACTGGGTGCCCTCTTCCCCGGCGGGCGGCACGTTTGGCTTTGCCATCCCTGAAAACGCGGAGGACGCGGCCAAAATGCAGGACGTGCACGGCCCGTGGGAGTACCAGGGCCTGCGCAAGCACTATCACCTTTATAACAACGCCACTTCTCTGCTGCACTCGGAGTTTGGCGTGGAGGGGCTCACAAACCTGCGCGCGCTCAATGCCACCATTTCACCCGAACGGCAGTGGCCCGTCAGCCTGGAGAACCCGGTCTGGCATCACCTGGGCGCGTGGTGGGTGAAGGAAAAGGTGTGGAAAGAAGCTTTTGGAGATTTCGACAACATCGAGGAAGCGCAGAAGGCCACCCAGTTCCTCCAGGCGGATGGACTGCGCTACGCAATCGAAGCCGACCGGCGGCGGCAGTTCCACACCAGCGGCACGCTGCCATGGCAGTTCAACGAGCCGTACCCTATGGCGGGCTGCACCTCGGCGGTCGATTATTTTGCCGAGCCCAAGCCGGTCTACTACACCGTCAAGCGCGCCTATGAACCCCTGACATTGACGGCGAAGTTCGACTCGCTCATTTGGGATGAACCCTTCCGTGCTGAGATATGGTGTTCGAACAGCGGCACTGCTCGCGAAGCAGACTTGCAGATGCGAGTGTTGGATGCTGATGGGAGAACTTTATCCGAAAATTCGATCCGCGTTCCTCTGCCAGGGAACGGCTCACAGAAGATTTGGGAGATTATGCAGCTTTTGGATGATCTGGAAGGAGATATCTTCTTCCTCTCACTCGACCTGTACGACCGGAACGGCGGTGGGTCACTAATCGCCCAAAACTTGTATGTCTTTTCCACAGCAGTGGATCTATCCCCGCTGCTGCGCCACCCCGAGACACAGCTGGATGCCGTGGTGCAGAAGTCCGGTGAAGGCTGGACCGTCCGCGTCCAGAATTCCGGCGGCGAAACCGCGCTTTTCGTGTGGCTGGAATCCGAAAAGCCCGACCTGCGCGCGCCAGGCTATGCCTACTTCTCCGACAACTACTTCTGCCTGTTCCCCGGCGAGACTTGCGAGATCGAGGTGGATTGGAGCGGCGTGCCAGAGGATCAGCGCGCCATCACCACTAAAGCGTGGAATTCGGAGCAAATCCGTATCGCATAAAAAAATCCCCCGGTTGATGCCGGGGGATTTTTTTATGTTCCGTTTCCGTTCCCGTTGCCGTTCTCGTCCGGCTGTTTCTCCATCGGCTCGTCTTCGCTGTAGGCGGCGCGCAGGGCCGAGCGGGTGAAGATATCGTATACTGGCTTGAGGATGGCCTGGAGTGATTCGCCGCCCAGGAAGGCGGGCTCGCCCAGGCGCTTGAGCAGCGGCATATCCATCGCGGGGGGGCGGATGGTGAGCGGAAACTCGTCGAGCGGCTCGGGAGTCTCCCAGAAGGTATCCACCACCTCTTCCAATGGTTGGAGCGGCTGGCCCGTCGAAAGGGTTTGCGTGCTCTCCCCGGCGTCGGCGTCGCCGGCGCGGCGCTGGCGCAGGCCTTGCAAAATCTGCGCCTGCGAGCGCCCGCGCATGCGGAACAGCAGGAAGGGGTCATCGTCAAATCGCTCGCCCAGGATGTAGTGCGTGGCCGCAACGTGCTTGCACGGGTTAGCCCAATCCGGGCACGAGCAGGAAGTGAACAGGTCACCAGCCTGCTCGGGGAACAGGCTGACCTCGGCCATGTGGAAGGCTTCTTCGATGTTAGGCGGCATTTCCCCGGCCAAAAGCTGCGCGGTGAACAAAGCCTGCTCTGCCAGCGCGTCGATCACCCGCTCCCACTGCTCGTTGCTGAGCGGGGTTACCTGTATGTTGACCTTATACGGCTGCGGGCGTGACCCCTGCACTGTGGACTCTACGCCGTGCTTGGTCTCTTGCAGTGAGAGCACCTGCCCACTGCGCGCGTAGCTGCGCCCGCGCTGCAAGCGCCCCGGGTCCACCAGTCGCTCCATCGCTTCGATCCAGCTCTTCGCCCACCAGTTTTTGCTAAAGGCTCCGCGCTGGCTGCGCGCCCGGATCCCCTGATCTGTCCGGATCGGGATGGACGGAGCGGGGCGGTCAAACCGGTCGTACCGGTTGGGGGTGTTGCGCCCGCGGTTGTTGCGCTGGCGTTGTGCGCCCCGCTGCCCGCCGCTGGGGCGCTGAGAAGTGTCATTCGGATCAAAAGTACGCGGTAAGGAATACTGCGGGCGGTCTGTGCGAGGCTGGCGGTTGGGGTTCTGTCGGCCCTCCTGCCGGATGCCCTGTTTTCCTATATCGGGACGGATCTGCCGCGGCTCTCCCTGTGGAGCGCCGGTCGATCCGCTTTCCGTGTTACGCGCGCCGGGCTGCCCCTGCTGGCCGGGCCGGTTGCCCTGCCTGCGCCCGCGCGAGCGTCCGCGGTTCCGGTTGGGGTTCATCCTGCTCGGGGAGATATCCCCCTCACCGGCAAACTCGGGCCGCTGCGATGGCAGCAGTTTTTTGGGCTCCTGCCCGGGCTGTGCCGGAGCTTGTTCGCCGCTGTTCTGCGGCCCGCCATCCTGGCGGGGGCGGAAATTCTGCCCACCCTCCGGACGGCCGCCGCCCCTGCGCCCGCGTCTTCGCTGCCCGCTCCGCTGCTGTCCCGGCTGGCCTTGCTGTCCCTGTGCCGCGGACTGGCCTTCGGCGGGTGCGGCCCCAGCAGGGGCTTCTCCGCCTGGAGCGTCAGCGTTCTGGCCGCCTTGTGCGTTCGGGTTCCTGGGCCGCCACCTGCGGCGCGGACGGTTCTGGCCTGGGCTCCGGTTCTGTCCGCCCTCGCCAGCGCCGCCTTCACCGGGCGCTCCGGGTTGTTGGTTATCTTGTAAGCCGATCTGCCGGCGTCGTGCCATAACTTTACTCCTTACGCAGCGTGACCAGCTCGCGCAGGTCGTCGGTGCTCAGCTCGGTCAGCCAGCTCTCGCCGCTGCCGATGACGGCCTGGGCCAGGCCTTTTTTACTCTCGATCATCTCGTCGATCTTCTCTTCGAGCGTGCCCAGCGTGACAAACTTGTGTACCTGTACGTTGCGGTGTTGGCCAATGCGGAATGCTCGGTCGGTGGCCTGATTCTCCACCGCCGGGTTCCACCAGCGGTCAAAGTGGAAGACGTGGTTGGCGCGGGTCAGGTTCAGGCCGGTACCGCCCGCCTTCAGCGAAAGGATAAAGATCGGCGGGCCGGAGGGGTCTTCCTGGAAGGCGCGGATCATCACGTCGCGCTGCTTGGTGGGCGTGCCGCCGTGGAGGAACTGCACCTGGCTTCCCAGCGCATCAGGCAG
>JAEZBH010000189.1 GCA_023427285.1 Pseudomonadota bacterium | reverse complement strand
CTGCTTCAATGTATCGATCCATCGGTTCGAAGAACCAGGTGTCACCAAAATCGGTCAAACCCGCCCGCTCTTGAGCCATGTTCAGGAGGCGGTCACGGTCAAACTTTGTCTCTGATGGTCCCTGAGTGTTGGTCGGAAGATTCATATACCCCCCATGATTATTCTTATGAATTGGGTGCAAGAGATTCCAAGGCCGGGCTGGTGGTGTTGAAAATCACGCTTATCGTGGAGCCCTGTTGCCCAGCAGCTGCTCTTTGGGGGTCTCAACTCTTTGCGCGATCAGGCGCCGCACATGCAGACCCTTTGGCACTTGAGCCAATGCAACCTCCCCCGGACTCCATAGCACTGCAGCGGCGGGAAACGCCGGAGCTGCCCATGATTGTACGATATCGAGTGAGACACCGGCTTTCTCGGAGGCCAGGGTTCGACCCAGACCTATTACGGTCTCACGCCAGGCATCACTGGAGAGGGCTTCATCAGAAACAGAAGGGGTGATCAGAAAGGCGGTGCGAATGCCATCCGGATCGGCGGGGCAGCCAAGGGAGAGCACATGCTCCTCAGCACTTCCCGGCGCGATGCGCGACCGATCCATGAACTTCTCCTCATCTGCGCGCAAGATCTCGCCGACCGGGCCGTTCATCAATTCAGCAGCCGCCGCAATGTCTTCGGCCCAGAATTCGGAAATGGTGTCGTAACCGATATCATCGCCGCCGATCAGGTGATTGCGGACGTACCGCGTGAAGGGAAAATGCTGCACGCCAAGGGGAGCATGTTGCTCCTCATAATATGCGCGGAATGCGGTGCGCGTGAGATCCGGGCGGTGGACGAGTGCACAGATGCTCTTGGTCATTGCAGGTGGTCTCCTATGCCGATCAAGGCGAGCATCTTTTCAGCTGCAGTGTAAGGATCGAGGCGGCGACTCGCGACCTGCGCGATCACGGCTTCTGCGGCCGGGGTGAGCGCACGTTGCATAAGATGATCGCGCAGAAGCCCGAGTACATGTTCTCGTTCTCGCAGTCCTGAACGGTGCGTGAAGCTGCCTGTCGCGTTAAGCTGGTCACGGTGAGCAAGAATTGCATCTGCAAGCTCCGCACCGCCTTCACCGGCCTGCGCCACAGCACGAAGGAGCGGGACAGTCCAGCCGGCAGGCGTCTGCTCCCGCTTCGACGTCTCGCGCAAATGGAGCATCATTTCATACTGACGATGCGTCGCCAGATAGCCATCCCGGTCAGCTTTGTTGATGACGAAGATGTCACCGGCCTCCAACAGTCCTGCCTTGACGGCCTGCACTTCATCGCCAAGCCCAGGTACCCCGACGATGACAGTCGTGTGAGCGAGATGGACGATGTCGATCTCTTCCTGCCCGACCCCGACTGTTTCCACGATGATGAGGTCATAGCCCATGGCATCGAGGATGAGGCATGCGCCATGGGTTGAACGGGACAGGCCGCCCGCTTGCCCCCGAGTCCCCATCGAGCGGATGAAAACGCCAGGATCGAGCGCGTGACGCCCCATGCGCACGCGGTCCCCCAGGATCGCTCCACCCGTGAACGGGCTGGAAGGATCAATCGCGATCACGCCGACACGAAACTGTCGACGGCGTAACTCGGCAACCAGCATGTCAGTCAGTGTGGACTTTCCGGCACCCGGAGGGCCTGTAATCCCAATGATCTGCGCACGCCCCGTTGCGGAGAAGATCTGGCGAACTACTGCCGTGCCGCGATGGTCACGATCGTCGAGCCACCGGATGGCCCGCGCGCCCGCTGCAATCTCGCCATTCAACACGCCCGCTACAATATCGTCGCACATGCGTTCAGAGGGCTCCCTGAGCCTGCTTCCGGGCCCACCAATCCTCAAGATAGCGGACGATATCGCGCGTATCAGCGCCCATAGTGAAAATCTTGTCCACACCCGCTTCCATAAGAAGCGGCTGGTCCTCTTGCGGAATAACGCCGCCGACGATCAGCAGTTTATCGCCCGCGCCCTGTTCCCGCAGGAGCCGCGCCAATTTGGGCAGGCTGCGGGTGTGCCCTGCAGAGAGGGAAGAAATGCCGACAACATCCACGTCTTCCTGAATGGCGGCAGCGGCTACCATTTCCGGCGTTTGCTTCAGGCCGGTGAAAATAACTTCTATTCCGGCTTCCCGCAGCGCATGGCCGATGATTGTGATGCCCACAGTGTGGGTATCCATTCCGAGTTTGGCCAGTAATACCCGCAGGCGAGGGGGTGAATTTTCTTGCGTCATCTCAAACTCCAGCCAGCTGGCTATCGGGCGTGTGTTCGCCAAAGACATCCCGCATGGCGTTGCACAGCTCACCGTGGGTTGCGTATAACTTCACGGCCTCCAGGCAGGCCGCGACAAGATTGTCCCCATTGCGCGCGGCAACCCGTACTTTCTCCAGTGCAGCATCGACGGCAACCTGATCCCGACGCGCACGAAGAGCGCGCACCTTGGCGATCTGTTGCTCTTCCATATCCTCATCAAGGCGGAAGATTTCGATTTCCCGTTTCTCTTCTGGAAGGACGAGATGATTAACGCCGACCCATTTGCGGCGTCCCTCTTCAATGTCCTTGTTCCGTTCGTACTGCTCCCGGCCGAGAGCCTGCTGAAAGTAGCCGGTCTCAATCGCCTTTACCGCTCCACCCATGGCAAAGATCTTGTCGAGTTCAATGAACGCTGCCTCTTCAATCTGTTTGGTCAACGTCTCGACATAATAAGATCCCGCTAACGGGTCGATCGTGTCGGCAACACCGGTTTCGTGCGCCACAATATGCTGGAGGGCCGCACCGACGCGTATAGCCTCCTCCGCCGGAAGCGAATGCGCTTCGTCATGAAGGGGCGTTGTCATGTTCTCTCCGGCGCCGCCTAAGGCACATGCCGTTGCCATGATGGCAAGGCGTCCGATATTGTTGAGAGGCTGTTGAAGCGTGAGCGCAATTGTCGTGGGCGATGTCATGAGGCGGATTTTCATCGCCTCGGGTTTGGTCGAGCCATAACGCTCTTTCATGAGCCTCGCCCAACATTTGCGGAATGCGCGGAGTTTGCAGATTCCCTCAAAGAAATCCATGTCAACATTTACGACAAAGTGATTGAGGTAAGGGGCAACCGTATCAATATCGAAGCCGCGTTCCAGCGTTGCATCGATATATGCGCAGCAAATGGCCAGACTGAACGCAATCTCCTGAACCGGGTTCGCCTTTGCCGGCTGCAATTGGGCGGAAATGATGGAGAGTGGAGTCCAATTGGGATGATTGCGGATAATATATTCAATAGCGTCAGTGGCGATCCGCAAGCCATGTTCGGGCGGATAGATGTAGCGGCCAACACATGTGTATTCGATCAGAATGCCATTGACGATGTGGAGAACGAAATCCTTCGGATCGATCCCCTTCTTTTCGAGCGCTGCAATGATCATGGCCAGATTGACGGGCTGGGGCGCATTGCAGACGCTCATCAGGTACTTGAGCTTTTCAAATGGAAGGTCGAATGCCCGTTCCAGATCTTCCAGGCTATCCAGTGCCATGCCCGCGCGTCCGACTTCCCCCTCTACGATCGGATCATCGCTGTCATAGCCATTTGTCGTCGCCAGATCATATTCAAGGATCAGGCCGGAGAGGCCCTGATCAAGCATGTAGCGCGCACGCTTCGCCCAATCTTCACCTTTGCCGAAACCTGTCACCTGGGTCATGGTCCACAAAGCGGAGCGGTGACCATTTGCATTCGTTGAACGCGTGTAGGGATACTGGCCGGGGAAGCCGAGATCCGTCTGGTAATCAAAGGCAACAGCTTCCAGATCGCCGGGCGTATAGAGAGGCTTGATCGGCCATTTCAGCGCCTGTGTGACGAAAGGATCTCGCCTCTCCGGGTTTTTATTCACAAATGGCTGGCGCGTCTCCGCCTCCCATCGTGCGGTGGCCGTTGAGATATCGGTATCTTGGGCTGACGTTCCCTCGATGGATCTGTTCATGCATCAGGCTCCCTGATCGCGGGATGAAAATTCATATCTTGAGGACGCAATGACAGTTGCAGCCTGAACCGCGCAACGTTGGCAAACGTACGCTGATTCAACCGCGGCCTCTTGGTGCCATTGCATCCACTCGTTGAGGCCAATTCTATCCGGCCGAGCGGGGCGCACCAGTCCGCGTTACATCCGTGCTTGCTGTTTGCAGCAATTCTTGTGAATAAATAGCAATATAAAATAACTTGGTGATGCAAATGGCCATTCCGATTATCGAGGCCCAAAAGCGATCGGATCTGATCCGCGGAAGCATTCATATCCCAGGGGTGCGCATTGAAATCTGCGCGTTTCCTGAGGTCACGCCTGATACTGTGCTGGTGAAGGAAGAGTTCTCGATTTTGTCTCTGGGCTTGTCCAGACTGCTTTCCGGTTCTGCGGGGCGCATCGCAGGGGATCAGCGGATGCCCTACATGCGCTTTGGAGCCCTTGGATTTCGGCCCGCTGGAATTCCGATGGAAATGCGCGTTGCAGGCGGCGCTTTTCATACATTGCGGTGCCGCTTTGAGGACTGGCGCATTGCTGAGGCACTCGGGCCCGATCTGCCGAGCGAGGCCGCACTGGCCGCCTGCTTCGATATCCGCTCCCAGTCAATGGAGGAGGCGATGCTTCGCCTGGCGGCAGAGATCGATCATAAGCGCGACGATAGTGCGGAATTGGCAGAAGCTTTGGTTCGGGTTCTCCTCATCGATCTCAAGCGCTATCTAAGGGATGCAGAAGCGCGTGCGCATCGGCGCAGGGGTGGGCTGACGCCGCGTATGCTGCGTCAGGTGCTGGAGCGCATTGATGAATTTGGCGCTCCCCCTGAGATTGATGAACTTGCAGCGATTTGCGGGTTGAGCCGTTTTCATTTCATTCGCAGTTTTCGTGATATGATGGGGCTGAGCCCCGGCTCTTTTATACGGCAGGCGCGCATGACGCGCGCGAAAGCGCTGTTAACAGCCGATGAGCGCCGGCCGCTGGCAGAGATTGCAGCCGAACTGGGATATTCTGGCGCTGCGTCCTTCTGCGCTGCCTTCAGGCAAGTTGTTGGCCGAACGCCAAGCGCATACCGCATATTGATGCGCTAATAGCCGGCGTCGACCGGCTGTTTACAGCCAGCATAGCTCTTCCTGCCCAGATCGCCAATTCATCGGGCCGCCTTCCTTTGGCAGCCCCCTTTGAATTGCACGCTGCCGCTAAAGCGAATCCCGAAACGTGTTCGGGCAGCATGAAAATATTCTGGGTTAACGATTTTCTTGGTTTCTTCCGTGCGGGATAGGGTAGTCTATGCGTATTAATAGGGGGCCTATCAATCACTGAGGGGGACATGGAGGTTGAAGCTGACCCGGACGACGACCTCACCCGGCGTTATCGACGCTGGCGACCGGCGCTGGTCTCCTTCTTCCTCAAACGTGTCCACAATCATGCCGAAGCCGAGGACCTGACGCAGGATGTTTTTGCGCGGGTTTTTGGCGGCACGGGTACGAATGGCGCGGCGGAGCTGCACCCCGGCTATATCTTTCAGGTGGCCTCGAACCTCCTGCGCGATCGGGCGCGGCGGGCGCAGGTGCGAATGGACAACCACGATGCGGTGGGCACGCTCTATGGTCAGGGTGTCGACTGGCTCGACCCGGAGAAGATCACCACTGCGCGGAATGCCTTGGGCACCCTTGTTGCGGGTCTGGCGGAGCTCCCGGTGCGCACGCGCACGATTTTCGTGCTGTACCGCATCGAGAACATCGAGAAACGCCAGATTGCGGAGAGCTTCGGCATATCGTGCAGCGCGGTCGAGAAACACGTAGCGAAGGCCATGGTTCATCTGATGGCGAGCGTCCGGAAAGACAGCGAATGATTGAGTCAGTAACCAACAATGACCGCAACAGGCACGAGCGCGCGGCCGAGTGGTGTATGCGTCTTGCCGAGAGGCACCTCAATGCAGAGGAACAGGCCGCGTTTGACCATTGGGCGTCTGCGGATCCGCGCAATGCCCGCGCCTTTGAAGAGGCCCTGGCGGTGTGGAGCAGCATTGATGCAATCTCCGGTGCGCCCGAGCTGATTGGCTATCGCGCTGAGGCGGTCGAGGCGCTGCGGCAGGTCAATGCCCGGCGGTGGTCTCGCGGCATGCCGCTCGGCTGGCGCTGGCCGCTGGTCGTTGCCGCCTGCCTTGCCTTTGTTGTGCTTGCTGCACTGTTTTACATCGACCGTCACTCCACGCACTACGAAACAGACATCGGCGAAAGGCGGGTGATCCTCCTCACGGACGGGTCGCGCCTGACCTTGGATGCGGCCAGCCATGTGGATGTCCGGCTGACGAAGGAGAAGCGCAGCATCGAACTGCTGGCCGGGCGGGCTAAATTCGATGTGGCGCACGATCCCTTGCGCCCCTTCAGCGTGCGCACCAACAATCACGTGACCGTGGCAACCGGCACGACATTCAGTGTTGAGTTGTTGCCGAATGAGGTTCGCGTCGTTCTTTATGAAGGCGAGGTCGAAATCATTAACCAGCCGGACAAGTCTGCTCCGCCGCGGAACTTGCGAACCCCTGATGCAGAGGCGGCGTCCGCCCCGCCGCCGCCAGCCCTCACGCTGCAACCGGGCAAGGAGTTTATTGCCTCGACTGTCAGCAAGGCCTCCCGCGTTATCGAGGCGGATATGATGCGCTCCCAGTCATGGGAGTCCGGGCTGCTTATCTTCGAGGGGGAGCCGCTTGCGCTCGCCGCCGAGCGGATGAACCGCTATGCAAAGGAGCGCATCGTCATTCAGGATCGCCATGCCGCCAGCTACGGGGTCAGTGGCGTTTTTGAAGCTGGCAATTCCGAGGCGTTTGTGGAAGGCGTGACCACGCTCTACCCCATTCAAGTGACGCGCAAATCGGGCCAACTGGTTCTGGCCGGTGTTCG
>JAEZBH010000029.1 GCA_023427285.1 Pseudomonadota bacterium | reverse complement strand
CCCGACTGCGCTTCGAGCACGAGGGTCTGCTGGTAGGGATCGACACGGAAGAAGCTGCAGTGGGTCGAGGCGAATTCTTGGGTGACGGAGACGGTAATTTGCTGTGCAAGCGTTTTCACGTCTTCGGCGGCATTGATGAGCGGGCGAATGGCTCGATAGAGCGTATTGGCCTCATTCATCTGATCTTGTACATTTTGGTAGAGGCGAGCATTCTCGAGCGCGATTGCGGCCTGGTTGGCAAACGCCTGGAGAATAATGCCCACTCTGGGAGAATAAAAGCCGGGGATGGAGCTGTTGACGTTGATAAAACCAACGATTTCGCCCCGCCGGAAAATTGGCGCCCCGGCGTAGGATTTGATCCATGAGGAACGGTCGAAGCGGAGCCAGTTGGCGTCGAAGTCGGTATTGGAAATAATCAGCGCCTGGCCGGTTTCGTAAATGCGCCTGAGGCTGGGGATCTCGTGCAGGTAGTACTTCCATTCCTCCTTGGGCCACTGGTATTTCTCGTTCTGCCCGGTGGAGTGAACCATTTGCAAGCGGCCATTTTCCAACAGCATGATGGCGGCTGTATCATGCTGCACCACCCGGCCTAGATTGCTGAGAACGCCTTGTAAAACGGCGTTCAGGTCGAGGGTACTGTTGAGAGTGGAGGCAATATCGCCTAGAGCCTCGGAAAGGCGGCGCTGGGTTGTTTCGGCCTGGTATAAACGAGCGCTTTCCAGAGAAGCAGCGCCCTGGCGGAAGAATGTTTCAAAAACTTCTTGTTCGTTACGCGGGCAGGTACGCGGCATTTCGTAGAAACAGCAGACAAACGCAATCACCTGCCCCTCAAACATCACCGACCATGTGTGGAGTGCCCGGAATCCCCACTGCTCGCCCATCTGGCGAATATCTGAGGACTGCTCGGTGCTGGCAATATCCTCGATTAACCGGGTGGCTGTTACCGGGCAAAGAACCCTGCGGACGGAATCGATCAACCCGGGCGTAAGGTTCTGTGACCACGCGCAGCTTGTCTCACCGTTCTCTTGGATGAGGAAAATGCCCAGGCGGTTCGTTTCGCAAAGCTCGATAGTGCCTTGCCCCAAGGTGGCAATCACTTCCGTCTGCGTGAGGGTACGGTTGAGCATTTCGCTCTGCACCATCAGCCGCCGCATGAGCTGGTTGTAGTGGCGTATGTTTTCGATGTGCTGGATGCGCTCGGCGGCGGTGCCCAGGTGATGGGCGATGGTTTCGATTAGCACCAGCTCGTCCGATGTCCATTCTCGGGGGGTGTGATTGCCAATGCAGAGAGTGCCAATGTGCTCACCGTTGACGATGAGGGGAATAGAAACGAAGGCGCCCACACCGAGCTGCTTTAGATGATCTTCAATGTGATTTAGTGGATGGCCATTCTCGATGGTTGGCCAACTGCTGACAACATTGCGCGTTTCGGCGACATGGAATTGGTCTCCGAGCACGCGCACCTGTTCGATGACAGCGAAGTGCTGCTCGGAGAACCCATGGCTGGTAGAGTAACCCAGCAGCCAGATAATCCCGCATTCGCAGTTGGCGGTGGTAATCGCCTTTTCGAGCGCGGTGTTTGCCAGTGATTTGATATCCAAAACACCCGCTGTGCTGGTAAAAAGCGCGTTGATCTCCTCAAGCTGCTGTACCTGCTTGCGTATCGCGGTATTGGAAACTTCCAGCGCGCGGGTTCGTTCCGCTACGGTATCTTCCAATCCACGGTTGAGGTCTTCCAGCGCCGCCTGCTGGCTGGCAAGGTGGTCGATCATCTCGTTGAAGGCGTGGTTGATCTCTTGCAGCTCTACTATGGGAGAGGCGGGCGCGCGCACGTCCGGGTCGCCGCGGACAATTGCGCGCGAAAGCCGGTAAATGTTCGAGAGCGGCCGCAGGAACAGCCACCGCATCATCAATAAAATTCCCACCATCATGACGCAGATGCCGAGCAGAAAGAACAATGTGCGCCGGAGGCGCTGTGTCGTGTACAGGTTGATCTGCTCGCTCAGGTCCGTCTCGCGCAGCAGATACAGCTTGATTGCGCCGTCAGGCCCCAGCATCGGGATGCCTGTGGTAAGCACTTTGCCATCCGGTGACCATTGGCTCTGGGGGGCTAGTGGTTCAATGGCATTGAACAGCCACGTTTCTGGCGATGATAAAAGCGTATCTACTTTGCGCGAGATGATAATGCTGCCCGATGGGTTCACCAGCATCGCCCGAGCATTGGGGAGCAGTTGTTCTTGCTGGACAAAAATTTTGTAAACTGCTTCCCAGTTTTTCTCCAGCGCGTAAAACTGGATCATCTGCAGCGTTTGCAGGGTCTGCTGAGACTCAAACGTTACCATACTGTTTCTCAGCTGCTGCTCATCGTTGCGGTAGTCTAAATATTCATAAACGGAGAAGATTAAAATGAGAAGCAGCACCCCCGCAAACACAAAATAGGGAAGGCGCAATAAACCTTCCCGGTTCCCGAGTTTGCGGGGGTGATGAAAACGAAACAAAAAACTATTTTTGAGCAATTTTTTTGGAAACCCGCACAGCAGGGTGAGGCTAATTAACTATAGAAAGTATATCACGAGTTATTTTTCTTACAATTGCTGGCAAACCTCCTTCACTTTACAGAGTTGCAGAGAACGAGCAGTGGAAAGTATTGGTGAAAAATTTAGGTGCTTGACTCTGTTGACGCAACGCGTTATACTATCTGTAACGCAATGCGTTATCAATTTCTATGGAGGAAAACGATGAATACGGAATCGGAAAACAACAAAGAGACAACCAAGAGCCGCGGCGCGCTCTATGACGCTACCCGAACCATCCTGCTGGCAGGCATTGGAGCAATCTCATTGGCGCAAGACGGGATCAATAACTTCATTGACCAGTTGGTTGAACGCGGTGAGATGGCAGAGTCGGATGCGCGAAAGCTGGCGCGTGAGGTGATGGAACGCCGCGAGAAACTGGAAAACGAGCGCCGCCAGCATGTACAGGAACAGAAACACAGCGCCGCCAGCCGCTCGGATGTTGAGGCGCTGAATGCCCGCATCGCTGAACTGACCCGCCAGATTGATGAGCTGCGCAGCCGCCAGGAGAGGCAGGATCCCAATGCCAGTGATTAAGCGTTATGCCAACCGGAAACTGTATGATACGGATGCCAAACGCTACGTGACCCTTGATGATCTGGCAGCCTTTATCCGCGCGGGCGAAGACGTGCGCGTGGTTGACCACGTAACGGGTGAAGACCTTACTTCTGTCACGCTGATGCAGGTGATTTTTGAAGAGGAGAAGAAAATTGGCGGACTGCTGCCGCAGGTGATGCTGACCCGGCTGATCCGCGCGGGCGGCAGCACGGTGAATACCCTGCGCAGCCGCCTGTCCTTCCTCGACCCGTTCCAAATGGTGGATGAGGAAATTCGCAAGCGCGTGCAAGCGCTGGTGGACAAGGGCACCCTGGAAGCGGCAGAAGGGCAGCGGATGATCGATCTGTTGGTCCGCAAGCCCGCCCAAAGTGAGGCGGCACGTTCACAAGGCGAAGCGATTACCATCCCGGTGCAGGGGGAGGACGAACCCTTCACGCTTGCTGGTGAGGAGCAGGATCTCGCCGACCCAGAGGAAGTGGATGCGCTGGCCCGGCAGGTGGAAATGCTGGAACAGAAGTTGGCCCGGCTGCGGGAAGCATCTTCCCAGGAATAAGCAAAACAAGGCTGTTCA
>JAEZBH010000539.1 GCA_023427285.1 Pseudomonadota bacterium | reverse complement strand
ACGGTCTTGATGTCGGCCTGTATGCCCGCACCGCCCCCTGAATCAGAACCCGCAACAATCAGGACCCGGCCAGAAGGCCGGGTGATACCGTCGTCATGCATGTCAGTCATGCGTGAGCCTTTACGGCCTCGCACACTTCCTGAACAGCCTGATTGACCAACAGCTCATCATCAGCCTCCGCCATCACGCGGATCAGCGGCTCGGTGCCCGACTTGCGGATGACGAGACGCCCCCGCCCGTTCAGTCGCTTCTCGACGGATTCAATGACCGACTTCACCTCAATGCTGTCCAGCGGCTGGCCGCCGTTGAAGCGCACGTTCTGAAGCAGCTGCGGATACGGCTCGAACACGCTGGTCACTTCCGAGGTGGTCTTGCCCTGCTCGACGATGCACGCCAGCACTTGAAGCGCGGCGATGATGCCGTCGCCCGTGGTCGCATAGTCGCTGAGAATGATGTGGCCGGATTGCTCGCCGCCCACGTTGTAGCCATGCGCGCGCATGGCCTCCAGCACGTAGCGATCGCCGACCTTGGTCCGCAGCATGTGCAGGCCTTGGCGCTCCAGATGGCGCTCCAGCCCGAGGTTGGACATGACGGTTGCAACAAGACCGTTGCCCTGCAACTTGCCGGACTTGGCCCATGTGCCGGTGACGAGGCCCATCAACTGGTCGCCGTCCACCACCTGCCCCTTCTCATCCACGATGATGAGACGGTCAGCATCGCCATCCAGCGCGATACCGATGTGCGCGCCCGTCTCCCACACCTTGGCGGCCAGCGCCTGCGGGGACGTCGAGCCCACCTTGTCGTTGATGTTGAAGCCGTTGGGCGAGACGCCGATCACTTCCAGATCGGCCCCCAGTTCCCAGAACACCGACGGCGCAACGTTGTAGGCAGCGCCGTTGGCGCAATCGAGGGCGATCTTCAGCCCGTCCAGCCGCAGGTGCGACGGGAAGGTGGACTTGGCGAAGTGGATGTACCGGCCCCGCGCGTCTTCCAGCTTGCGCGAGCGGCCCAGATTGGCGGGCTCGGCCAGCACGGTTGACAGGTCGGAGTCGATCAGCGCCTCGATCTCCAGTTCCTGCTCGTCGGAGAGCTTGTAGCCGTCCGGGCCGAACAGCTTGATGCCGTTGTCGTGGAACGGATTGTGCGAGGCGGAGATCATGACGCCAAGGTCCGCGCGCATGGATTTGGTCAGAAGCGCAACCGCCGGGGTCGGCATCGGGCCCACCTGCACCACGTCCATACCGACGGAGGTGAACCCGGCGACCAGCGCCGTCTCCATCATGTAGCCGGACAGGCGCGTGTCCTTGCCGATGACGACACGATGCTTGTGATTGCCGCGCAGGAACCTGTGGCCTGCCGCCATGCCGACTTTCATCGCCATCTCGGCGGTCATCGGCGCTCGGTTCGTCAGGCCGCGAATGCCATCGGTTCCGAAATATTTGCGCGTCATGGTTCCCCCTTTACAAATAACAGCCAGACGAAAGCGCCGCTGACGTCAATATTCTATGCTGACACTCTTTTTCAATATGGTTAAGACCGAGCTCTGCTGTAGAACTTGTCAATACCAAAGCTTAACGGTTGGGCTCTTGCCGGGCTGTTTCATATCGCCCCGTGTGCTTAACCTTTAGTGAACAGAGCCGAAAGGCCAGGAGTCCTGATTCCGTGTCAGATGTGATCACTGTCCTGTCCAACCTGATTGATCAGCTATCCGAAAAAGTCTTTGCCAAGGTACCCTTGTTCGGTGTTGAGGTCGAGGGCATCGTGCTGTGGCTGGCCGCACCGATGCTGATTTTCACGCTCTATCTCGGCTTTCTCAACATCCGCGCCCTGCCGCTGGCCCTGCGCATCGTGCGCGGACATTACCACGATCCAACCGCCCCCGGCACGGTCAGCCAGTTCGCGGCCCTGTCCACCGCACTGTCGGGCACGGTCGGCCTTGGCAACATTGCGGGCACGGCCATCGGCATCAGCATCGGCGGGCCTGGCGCTGCGTTCTGGATGTTCGTCATCGCGTGGTTCGCCATGTCGCTGAAAATGGCGGAGGTGACCCTCGGCCTGCGGTATCGCGTCGTGCATGAGGACGGCTCGGTCAGCGGCGGGCCGATGTACACCCTCTCGCGCGGCTTGAAGCAGCTCGGGCTGGAGCGCACCGGCAAAATGCTCGCGCTGTTCTACACCCTCTGCGCGCTCGGCGGGGCAATTCCGCTGCTTCAGGTCAACCAGTCGTTCGCGCAGGTCAGCGCCGTGACCGGTCTGGAAAACGGCTGGGTCTATGGCGGGGTCATGGCCGTGGCCGTGGGCGCGGTTATTGTCGGCTCCATCGGCTGGATCGCCCACGTTACCTCGCGGCTGGTTCCGGCCATGTGCGTGTTCTACATTGCCGGGTGCGCCGCCATCATCTTCATGAACATCGAGGCCCTGCCCGGTGCCATTGCCCTCATCGTCAAGGACGCCTTTGACGTGGACAGTCTGGCGGGCGGTGCCATCGGCGCGTTCGTGGTCGGGATGCGCCGCACCGTTTACTCGACAGAGGCCGGGATCGGCTCGGCGGTAATCGCCCACAGCGCGGCCCAGACGCGCGAGCCCGTCTCTGAAGGACTGGTGGCCCTTCTGGAGCCGCTGATCGACACGATGATCATCTGCACCATCACGGCCCTCGCCATCGTGGTGGCAGGCACCTACCTGCACGGACATGAGGGCATCGCCATCACCTCGGCGGCGTTTGCCACCGTCTCCTCCTGGTTCCCCTATGTGCTGGCTGTGGCCGTGTTCCTGTTCGCCTACTCCACGCTCATTTCGTGGGGCTACTATGGCGTTCAGTCCTGGTGCTACCTGTTCGGCTATTCCAAGACGAGCCAGACCTCGTTCCGCCTGCTTTACTGTCTGCTGCTGCCCTTCGGGGCGGTGCTCGACATGGGCCGGGTGGTCAATCTCATCGACAGCATGTTCTTCCTCATGGCCGTTCCCAACATCATCGGCCTCTACCTGCTCGCGCCGGAGCTGAAGCGCATGGTCAATGACTACCTGCGCCGCATCCGGTCAGGCGAGATCAAGCCCACGACCTGATCCGCCTGACACCCGGCGCACCGACCCGCGCACCCAAGCCCACCCCTAAAGCCCCGCCACCTGCGGGGCTTTTCACTGTGTCTGGCGTTCTGTCAGCAACTCCTGCGGGCAGGCGAGGCGCACTTCCGGCTCATGAGCACATTGGCAACCGTTCTGCTGCTGGCCTTCTGCATCGGCACCCTTCTGGCCTTTGCCGCGTCGCTGACGGAAATATACCGCAAGCGCAACCGCGAGCTTGCCGAACTGGTCGAGAGCAAGCGGTTTTATCTGACGCTGATCGACAACAACATCGACATCCTCGCCGTGGCGGATGCCGAAGGCCGCGTCCGCTTCATCAACCGCGCCTTTCAGGACACCCTTGGCTACTCCCGGGACTATGCCGAGCACATGCACATCACCGACCCCATCCACCCTGACGACAAGGAGCAATTTTTGGCTGAGTGGCAGCAGCTGATCACGACGCAGGAGCCCATCCTCTTCACGCCGTTCCGGGTGCGCAGCGCCAATGGCGAGGACCGCTGGAAGCAGGTGGTTGGCCGCAACATGCTCGATGATCCTGACATGCGCGGCGCGATCCTCTCCTCCAGCGACATCACCAAGCTGATCGACGCCATGGATGCCCTTCGCCGCACCGAGCAGCGCATCCGCATCGCCCTGACCGGCGCGGACATTACGGTTTTCAACATTGACCTTCAGGGGCGGCTGACGTGGATGTTCAACCCGCTGATCGATCAGCCTCCTGAGGAAATGCTGGGCAAGACCGTTTATGATTACCTGCCGACCGACATCGCCGACCGGCTGGCAGCCTTGCGCCAGAAGGTCATCACGGAGGGCGGCCACGAAAGCGAGGAGATCGATTTTGTCGCCGACGGCACGCGCCGGGTTCTCTCCATCCACTATGAGCAGCTGCTGGGGCCCGATGGCCAAGTGATCGGGCTGGTGGGCGCGGCGACCGACATGACCAAACTGCGGGTCGTTGCCGACCAGATGGCGGTCTCCCAGCGCATGGAGGCCATCGGCAAGCTCACTGGCGGCATTGCGCATGACTTCAACAACCTGCTCACCGTCATCGTCGGCAATCTGGAGCTGCTGAAAGACCACCTGGCCCGCAATCCCCAGCTCGAACAGTTTGTCGATCTTGCCCTGACGGCTGCGGATCGGGGCGCGGGACTGACGCGCAGCCTGCTCGCCTTTGCCCGCAAGCAGAGCCTGGAGATAAAATCCGTCGATACCAACAAGGTCATTGCTGAAATCGCCGAGTTGCTGCGCCGTTCGTTGCCGCCTTCCATCCAGCTGCACTTCCACGCCGACGAGCAGGCCTGGCCGTGCCGGGCCGATGCCGGGCAACTGCAAAACGCCATCATCAATCTGGTGGTGAACGCCCGCGATGCGATGCCCGATGGCGGCACCATCACCATCAGCACCTCAAACATCCGCCTGGATCACGACGCCGACACCCCCGTGCCGCCCGATGTCGCGCCGGGGGCGTATGTGCGCATCTGCGTTGAGGACACCGGAACCGGCATGCCGCCGGAAGTACTGGAGCGGGTGTACGAGCCCTTCTTCACCACCAAACCCCAGGGAAAGGGCAGCGGCCTTGGCCTCAGCACCGTTTACGGTTTTGCCAAACAGCTGAACGGCCACCTGCACATTGACTCCGCTCCGGGCAAAGGCACCAAAGTGTGCCTTTATGTGCCGCGCGATGAGATGAACGCCCCCACGGCCAGCAACCGCCGACCCAACGTTCCGCCCGCAACCGGGGCAACCATTCTGGTGGTGGATGACGATGAAGATATCCGCCAGCTCACCGCCGCCCTTCTGCAA
>JAEZBH010000537.1 GCA_023427285.1 Pseudomonadota bacterium | reverse complement strand
GGCCTTGTTGTCGTCACGCCCCATCCACACGCCTGCCGTCAAGTCTGCGGTGAAGCCGAGGAACCAGCCGTCGCGGTTGGACTGGGTGGTGCCGGTCTTGCCTGCAGCCGGGCGGCCAATATCGGCCCGCCGCGCGGTGCCGGAGACCACCGCAGACTGAAGCATGCGGGTCATGTCCGCCGCCACATCGGGCGGCACCAGCTCACGCGGGGATTCCGGCTGATAGTGGTAGAGCACCTTGCCGTTCATGGTCTTGACGGTGCGGATGCCGTAGGGCCGAACCTCGGTGCCGCCGCGCGCGACAGCGGCATAAGCTGCGGTCAGATCAAGGGCGCGCACTTCAGATGCGCCCAGCGCCATGGCGGGCGTGGTGGCAACCGGCGTCGTAATGCCGAAGCGGCGGGCCATGCTGGCCACCTGATCGAGCCCGGCTTCCTGCGCCACGCGCACAGCCACGGTGTTGATGGAAAGCGCGAACGCCTGCTCAACCGAAACCGGCCCCCGGAAGGTGCGGGTGGAGTTGGCGGGCGACCAGCCGTTGATGGTGATCGGCTCGTCCACATACATGTCTTGCGGGCGGATGCCTGCCTCAAGGCCGGCCAGATAGACGAACAGCTTGAACGCCGAACCCGGCTGGCGACGCGCGACAGTGGCGCGGTTGTAGGTGCTCGACACGTAATCGAGACCGCCCAGCAGCGCCCGCACCGCGCCGTCATGACCAAGCGCGACAAGCGAGCCTTGCAGGCCCTGCGGCGTGTGGGCCGTCAGCGCCTTTTCAGCCGCGCGCTGCATGGCGGGATCGAGCGTGGTTTCGATTTCCAGCGGCTCGGCGGTTTCATCGGTAATGCTGTCCAGCTGCTCCAGCACCCAATCGGTGAAATAGCGCACGCTGTTCTGGCGCGGCTGACGCGCAAACTGCACCCGGTCAAGGTTGATATCGGCGACCTGCTGGCCCGAAATCGCCCCGGCATCCGCCATGGCGGCCAGCACGATCTGCGCGCGGTCACGCGCCTTCTCCGGGTCGGACGAGGGCGCATAGCGCGTCGGCGCTTTCACCAGACCGGCAATGATGCTGGCTTGCGGCAGGCTGAGGGTGCGGGCCGAATGGCCGAAGAACTTGCGCGACGCCGCATCGACGCCGTAAGCGCCGCCGCCAAAGTACACGCGGTTGAGATAAAGTTCGAGGATCTGGTCCTTCGAGAACTTCTGCTCCAGCGCCAGCGCAAGCACCAGTTCGCGCGCCTTGCGGGCGTAAGACCGCTCTGAGGTCAGGAACAGGTTCTTGGCCACCTGCTGCGTGATGGTGGAGCCGCCCTGAACGTTGGCCCCGGCCTTCAGGTTGCGCAGGAACGCACGGGTGATGCCCTTCGGATCAATGCCCATGTGGCTGTAGAAGCGGCGATCCTCGATCGACACCATGGCGGTCTTGATCGTGTCCGGCAGCTCGGGCGTTGTGAGCCACTCGCCGTAAGACGGGCCGATGGTCACGATCGTCGAGCCGTCCATGCCCTTGATGACGATCATCTGGCCGCGCGGCTGGGTTTTCAGCTCTTCAAAGCTCGGCAGCGACTGCAAGGCCAGGCCGACCGCAGCGGCAACGCCCAATACAACCAGAAGTACGCTGCTGAAGGCGAGTACGGCAAAGGTTCTGAGGAACCCTTTGCCACCGCTTTTCCGAGACGAGCGCTGATGACCGCCCGCCTGCTGGCCCGACTTCTCGGAAGACTTGTTTCTGCTCATTGGATACAACCGCTATCGCGCCTGAATGCGAACGGCAAGATGGGACACTCCAAATTGCGGCACCGCGCTCCATCGCCATGTCATGATGGCGCTGAACCGGCAATTAATTATTTCGCCTGCATCACTACAAAACATGATTTACCAGCAAGCAGTGGCGCGGCCAACAAAACAACCTGTACAGTAACCGACCGTTCGGTTACAATATATTCGTTACAGAGTACCGGCAAAGCAGGAGCAAGCGCCCGCATGGCCCGCCCGATCGTAAAGGATGCCGCCGCCCGCAACAGCACCATCGTGGACGGCCTGATCAATGTTTTCAAACACAAGGGCTACGACGGCGCATCCCTTGCTGATCTGGCCGCCGCCACGGGAATCGCCAAGGCAAGCCTGTACCATCGCTACCCCGGCGGCAAGCCGGAGCTGGGCCGCACCGCGCTGGCCGAGGCGGGGCGCAACTTCGCCCTGCTGATCCTGAAGCCGTTGCAGACCACCAAGCCCGCGCCCGAGCGTCTGGCCGCGATGCTGGACGGCGTTGCCGCCTTCTACGGCACCGAATCCCCCGCCTGCCTGATGAACACGCTGACGCTGGGCGATGCCCTGCCCCTGTTCGGCAAGGACATCCGCAACACCCATAACGCCTGGCAGAAGCTCATCGTGCGTGCGCTGGAGGAGCTTGGCCGCAGCGAGGCCGAAGCCGTGGACGAGGCAGACGACATGATCGCCCGCATTCAGGGTGCCCTCGTCCTTACCCGCCTCAGCGACCGCACCACCAGCCTCACCGCCATGCTGGAGCGCATCCGCCGCGGGCTGGGACTTGAGGCTCAAGCGGCTCTTTAAAATTTGGTTTTCGTAGGGGTCTCAGACCCCTACAACCCCTTCGTTTTAAACGAACGCGCCCTGCCTCACGGACACGGCCCTTTTCTTTCGCCTGTTCAGCAAACGCCGCCCTTCATGACGGTCACGTCCCGATAAACAAGCGGGAGTGCAGAGGGTCCGCGACCCTCTGCAAAAACAATCAACCCTGCCCAAGACCCAGCGTCACCG
>JAEZBH010000504.1 GCA_023427285.1 Pseudomonadota bacterium | reverse complement strand
GCGGAACGTCTCCACGATGTCCCGATCCAGCCGGAGCGTAACCTGAACTTTGGTGGGCGCTTTTTGAGGGCCACGCGTGCGGCGATAAATCTTTACGGCTTCTTCAAGCGGCACGCCGCCGGTTTTGACGCTGCGTTCAAAATCTTCGCAAGTCCATTCGGGATTTTCGGGGTCGATCAAAGGCTCATTGGAGATCGGTGGTTCGCTGGACATAGCGCCTCAACTCCTTCGTGTGCGCCCGGCGCAGGCTGATCGCCCGGATGACTTGAATTGTTCCAGATCAAGACTGTGGCGCAGCCGGTTGGCGGTGTCAGCCCTGCCATGGTCGTAGAGGCGCTCCGGTGACAGGCTGGCCGGTCTGGCCCGTCTGCGCCGCGCAACAGAATTTCAAATTGGGGCAACAGGGCAGGAACATGCGCGGGGGCTCTTGACCGATGAGGGCGGAGCGATAAGGCTCACGGGCTTTTTGCAGGGGGGATGGGCATGTCGGTTGCTGATACGAGTGAGGGCGTTGCAATGAACAAGGAGGGGGCACCCGCTGGTTCCGGCGGTAATTCCACAGGGCGGGTGCTGGGCGCGAGCCTGACCGGAACGGCGGTTGAGTTCTACGATTTCTACATCTACGCGACCGCCGCCGCGCTGGTGTTCGGACCGCTGTTCTTCCCCTCGGAGAATCCGTCGCTGCAACTGCTGGCGGCCTATGCCAGCCTTGGCGTGGCGTTCATCGCCCGCCCGATCGGCGCGATTGCCTTTGGTCACTTCGGCGACAAGGTGGGGCGCAAGTCAACGCTGGTGGCCTCGCTGATGATTATGGGCGGCTCGACCGTCGCCATCGGCTTTCTGCCAACCTACGAGATGGCGGGCTGGCTGGCCCCGCTGCTGCTGTGCCTGATGCGCTTCGGGCAGGGCTTCGGCTTGGGCGGCGAATGGGGCGGCGCGGCCTTGCTGGCGGTGGAGAATGCACCCAGGGGCTGGAAGGGCCGCTTCGGCATGTTCCCGCAGCTGGGTGCGCCGGTCGGCTTCATTGCCGCCAACGGTCTGTTCCTCATTTTGGGGCTGGTGCTGAGCCAGGAGGAATTCCTGACCTGGGGCTGGCGTCTGCCGTTCATTCTGAGCGCCGTGCTGGTGTTCCTTGGCCTGTGGGTGCGCACGCGGCTGCACGAGACTCCCGCCTTTGCCAAGGCGCTGGAGGAAGCGCCGCCCGCGAGCGTGCCGTTGGCCGAGGTGGTGCGCGAATTCCCGCGCGCGCTGATCGGCGGCACCTTTGCCGTGGTGGCCTGCTTTGCGCTGTTCTACCTCTCGACCGCGTTCATTCTGGGCTACGGCACCACCACGCTGGGCTATGAGCGCGAGACTTTCCTGCAGGTGATGCTGGGCGCAATCCTGTTCATGGCGGGCGGCATCGTGGCGGCGGGCGTGTGGTCGGACTTCTCGACGCCGCGCCGCGTCTTGATGTGGGGCTGCGTGCTGACCGTGCCTGCCGGCCTGCTGATGGGGCCGATGCTGGGCGCGGGCTCGCTGATGTACATCTTCTTCTACCTGAGCCTTGCCCTGTTCGTGATGGGGCTGGTCTATGGCCCGCTGGGCGCGTTCCTGCCGAGCCTGTTCCCGGCCCGCGTGCGCTACACCGGCGCTTCCATGACCTTCAACATCGGCGGCATTCTGGGCGGCTCGCTGACGCCCATGATCGCGCAGCTTTTGGTGGAGCGCGGCGGCATGGGCTACGTCGGCCTCTATCTGGCGGCGGCGGGCGTTATCAGCTTCATCGCGCTGATGCCGCTGCGCCCAAGGGACGACGAGAACTGAGGAGCAGGGCCTGATGGTGACGCCGCGATGGGAGAGAATGACGGCGGCGGACATTGATGCCGTGCTGGCCGTGGCCGACGTGGTTCACCCCGCCTTTCCCGAAGACCGTGCCGTGCTGGCCGAGCGCTTCGCCCTGCACCCAAAGGGGTGTTTCGTGCTGCGGGCGGCAGATGGCGCGATGCTGGGTTACACGCTCACCCATCCGTGGGCGGCGGACACGGTGCCGCCGCTCAACACCCTTTTGGGCCGCCTGCCGGATGCGCAGGTCTATTACATTCACGACCTTGCGCTCATGCCCGCCGCACGCGGCATGAAGGCCGGAGGCGCGGCGGTGCGGCTGCTGGAGGCGCACGCCCGCACGCTCGGGCTGGGGCAGATGGCGCTGGTGGCGGTGAACAATTCCGGCGGGTTCTGGCGCGCCCAGGGCTTTGAGCAGGTGCAAAGCCCGCACTGGACGCAAAAGCTGGCCAGCTACGGCGACGATGCCGCCTACATGGTGAAGGCGCTCTCGCAGCGTTCGGATTGAATTTCGGGGAAAGAAGCTGGAGCGGGTAACGGGAATCGAACCCGTGCTAGAAGCTTGGGAAGCTCCTGTGATACCATTTCACCATACCCGCGATCACAGTGGATCAGCGCCTAGATAGGGCATGGATGGCCCCGCCGTCAATGAGCCCCGCGCGGGACTTCGACTAAAAATACCAAGCAGAATATGGGAGGCAGGAAGGGGTGGATGTGCAACCCTGCTCCCCGCCTCCCACTGAGAGGTTGACCCCGAGACCTTCCGGTGTGCCTTCTAGCGGGCATTCATGGCCGGGGATGGTCTTATTCGCCAATCCGAATCTTGATTGATATTCTGATACGGATTAGTCTCAAGACCAGAAGGATGACTGGGGTCATTTTTCACCTTCTGGTAATTCACAGAACAAACTCTGCTGTCGCCGGGCTGGCTCGTCCAGTCCGGCGATTTTTATTTTATTCAACAAAGACTGGGTTGGGCGAGAAGTGCATGGTCTAACATTGCATTTTTAACCAGTATTATTTTAATTTATTATACTTCATCTGATAGTGCTACTTAGAAT
>JAEZBH010000502.1 GCA_023427285.1 Pseudomonadota bacterium | reverse complement strand
GGTCGGGGCGGGCCGGGCCGGGGCGGGAACCGAGCGACTTTCGAGCAAAGCGCACGCTTTGCGCTTAAGAAAGCGCGATCAACACAGGATTTGAGAAGCGGGCGACCCGCTCGCCGAGTTGGTCGCCCGCTCCAAGCGAACCTGACGCTCGCCCGCCCCCAGCGGGCCTGCCCCTTTGCCCCGCCCTTTGCCGTTCCCAGTTCCAGCCCCAGCCCTTTTCCGTCTCCATTCTCTGCCGCGCCACCCACACTGAATTAATTCCAATTTATTATATTTAATTATTTTACTTTCACTGAAAAACACCCCCGACTCACAGCTTAATTAGTTCGTTTTAAATTTTCCATTCGTGCATGATTCGCGCCATAATTGACAAAACCGCCGTTCCTTCGACCTAGCGGCTCCACGCACACCACGGGAGAAATTAACATATTTTGGCGGATTTCTGCGAAAATTGAGGCTAACTCTTCGCATTCTTACGCATGCGCCATAAAATTACATGCGCGGCAATTGAAACACTTTTCAAAGAAGATATGCCGAACTAATGTGACAACCCCTGACGAACATCAGGTTATTTAAAGTAATTGTAATTTATTACTCTGAAAAGTGCCGCCCTGTCTGGCGCGGATAACCGCACCCTGTATCACCACCCTGTATCACCACCCCGTATCACATCGTTATGTCGCCACCGTTGCGTTCGTGTCCGTTCAACAATAGCGGAGGCACGTTATGGTACCGACGATCGTCATTGCGAGCGATCATCCAGGCACCCGGGCTCTTGTGTCGGCAGTGCGCCAGGCCCAACCCAAAGCCAATGTTGTGGAAGCGTCCACCTTCAAGTCCGCCGCCGAGGCGGTGCGACGGCAGCGGCCTGCATTGGTCCTGATGGATCTCGACCTGACAGATGGCGGCGGCTTCGCCAGCCTCGTCACCCTTCGGCAATTGCGGGCGGATGCGCGGGTTCTGGCCCTTGGCTGGGATGAGGAGCCCTCCGTGGTGCAGCGGGCCCGCTGGTTCGGAGCGAAGGGGTTTCTCACCCGCTCCGCGCCGCCAATTCTGGTGCGCACCACTCTCGCGCGCACGCTTGCCGGCGAAGACTGCTGGCTGGCCGATGCCTACAAACCGTTGCCCGCGCAGGAGGAGCCCGTGTCCGAACCCATCACCGTTGCCCGTCAGCTCGCCTCGCTCACTCCGGTTCAGATGCGCGTGCTGCTGGGCCTGAATGCCGGATTGCTCAACAAGCAGATCGCCTATGAAATGAACATCACCGAGGCCACCGTGAAGGCGCACCTGACCGCCGTGTATCGCAAGCTCGGCGTCAAGAACCGGCAGGCCGCGGCCCACATCGCCCGCACCATGCTGGCGTCCACCCCTTTCAGCAACAACCAGTCCGGCCATGGCTGAGGCCGATGCACACCTGCCCGTCACAGGCACAGCGCGCTCCCCGCCAGCTTCCCCGCGCAGCTCAGCCGCCCCCGCCAGAGGCGCTATCGAAGCTCAGGCGGCGGGGCGCTTGCGGATCAGCTGCACCGCCGCCCCGTAGCGGCGTGACAGCGGCACTGCGCTGCCGTCGGTCATCCGCATCATGAAATCGCCCGTTCCGGTCGGCTCACTCTCCCGAACGTGGCGCAGGTTGACCAGCCATGAGCGATGGGTGCGCACGAATCTGTCGCCGGAACTTGCCTCGGCCTGCATCAGCCCCGCCCCATCTGCCAGCCTCTGCTCCATCGCGGTCAGAGTGGTGCGCATCAGCGGCTTTCGCCCGTCGGCAAGAATGAAAGCCACATAATTGCCCTCGGCATGGGCGCAAACGATCTCGTCCAGACGCGCAACCACCAGTCGGCTGCCGTCCCTGATCTCCAGCAGATCATCTGCGGCAGCAGGTGCGGCACCAGGTACGAGCAGCTGCTCCTGCGCGGCCCCGGCCCGGTCAAGCCGCAGCGAGACCCAGCCAATGGCGACAATCAGCGCGTAGGCCGCCATATCCTTGCGGTATTCGTACAGGAACTCGGATAGCGCATCGCCGAAGCTGTAGCTCTCGCCCATGTGCCGATAAACCAGCGTGCGCAGCCCGATCATGCCAGCCACGTGCATCACCGAGAACACGAGGCTCGCCGCCGCATGCACGCCCAAAAAGCGCGGCCAGCGCCCCCGGCCCGGCGGGGCGCACCACAGCGCCAGCAGCGGAAGGGGAGCGCACACCAGGAACACCGCCCCGCTGCTGGCCTCCCACGTCACCACCTTCCACGCGGGCAAGCCATAGCGCGCCACCGCGTCGTGGATCACCGTGTTGATGTTGACCGCAATGATGCCCGCCAGCACCAGCGCCGATATGCCATAGGCGCGCCGCGCCCACGCGGGCACGCAAGCAATGCCGCGCCCAAACCTGCCCCAAAGGCTTGATGCGCCGCCCCCGGCAACCGAATCCCTGTCTTCCTGCATCAGGCAATTCTGCCGCCTCATCGCCCCCGAAACAAGGTCCGCAAATCCGGCATCGCCGCTCGTCCCGGCACGCCCGCCGCTCATCCCCCGCCCCAGCCGCTCGCCCCAGCGGCCCCGCCGAACATGGCTTCAGCGATGATCCGCCGTCCTCTTAGCGGCAGATCTGTCTGCCAGACCTTCATCTCAACAAACAGGCGACACCAGCCATGCCCCACACGCAAACCCATTCCCCGCAGCGGCTTTACGAACTCGACTGGGTGCGGGTCATCGCCTTCGGGCTGCTCATTCTCTTCCATGTGGGCATGTTCTACGTGACGTGGGGCTGGCACGTGAAAAGCCGTCACGCCAGCCACCTGCTGGAGCCGCTGATGCTGCTCACCAGTCCGTGGCGGCTGACGCTGCTGTTCCTCGTCTCAGGGGCCGCCACCCGCTTCATGGCGGCCAAGCTTAACCCCGGCGCGCTTGCCCGCTCACGCCTCAACCGCCTGCTCGTGCCGCTTCTGTTCGGCATGGCCGTTGTCGTGCCCGCGCAGAGCTATTTCGAGGTGGTGGAAAAGCTGGGCTACACCGGCAGCTACGTCGATTTCTGGCTGCGCTATCTGCAATTCGACGCCGCCTTCACCATCGACGGCGCAAGGCTGATCCTGCCCACGTGGAACCACCTGTGGTTCGTCGCCTACATTCTGGTCTATTCGCTGCTGCTGGCCGGATTGCTCGCCTGCGCCCGTCCGTCGCTCACCCGGCTTGAGGCGGGGCTGGAGCGCCTGCTGTCAGGCTGGGGCGCGCTGGTCTGGCCGGTCGCCTTTCTTGCCGCGCTGCGCCTCGCCCTGCTGCCGCTGTTCGATGTCACCCATGCTCTGGTGGACGACTGGTACACCCACGCCGTCTCGTTCTCCGCCTTCCTCATGGGCTTCTGCCTTGCGGGCCGCCCGGCCCTGCTCGACACCTTCGAGCGGCTGCGCTGGCC
>JAEZBH010000459.1 GCA_023427285.1 Pseudomonadota bacterium | reverse complement strand
GGCCTTTCTCGCCATGTTCGTGCTCGATGTCCCGTTCCCGCTGATCGTGCTTGCCGCCGCCATCGCCGGCTTTGCCACGGGCCGCCCCTCAGCCGACCGGAACGCCCCCGCCCTGCCGCAATCCCATCCAGGTTCTGATGCCCCCTCCTTGCTTGGGGAGAAGCTTCCCGCCCACGCGCGGCCTGACCTTGCCTGGTCCTTGCGGATCTCGTGCGCTCTGCTGCTGCTCTGGCTCGGGCCGGTGATCGGGCTGACCGTCCTTCTTGGGCCGGACAATGTCTTCAGCCAGATCGGCGTCTTTTTCTCCAAGATGGCCGTCGTCACGTTCGGCGGAGCCTATGCCGCACTCGCCTACGTCGCGCAGGAAGGCGTCAACACCTACGGCTGGCTTCAGCCCGGTGAAATGCTGGACGGCCTTGGCATGGCCGAGACAACGCCCGGTCCGCTCATCATGGTGGTGCAATTCGTCGGCTTCCTCGGCGCGCTGCGTGACCCCGGCAGTTTGCCGCCGCTGTTGTCGGCCACGCTCGGCGCGCTCCTCACCACCTGGGTCACCTTCGCGCCCTGCTTCCTGTGGATTTTCCTTGGCGCGCCATTCATCGAGCGGCTGCGCAGCAATGCCAGCCTCTCCGCCGCCCTGACCGCCGTCACCGCCGCCGTTGTCGGCGTCATACTCAACCTTGCCGTCTGGTTCGCCTTGCACACCCTGTTCGGCACGGTGCATTCCATACCCTTGGGCTTTGGCATGTTCGATCTGCCCGAATGGACCACCGCCCGGCCCATAGCATGGGCCCTGACGTTGGCCGCTGTCATTGCCATCTTTCGCTTCCGGTTGGGCCTGCTGCCCGTCCTTGCCGCCTGCTCGGCGGCAAGCCTCGCGTTGTATTTTCTAACCGGAGCCATGCTTTAAAACAGCACTGCCGCCGACCTCGACTCCAACCCATGCAACCGCGCCGCCTCCTGGCCGTTCCGCCTCATTCTTGGGGAAAGGACGCACATCGGATGCGGGGCGCAGACTTCGGTTCACACGGCACGCCACCTGCCGAGCCGCAGCCGGTGCTGCGCCTGCGCGATGCGGTTGCCATTACCGTTGGCATCGTTCTGGGCGCGGGCATTTTCCGCACACCTTCGCTGGTTGCAGGCGGCGTGTCTGGCGAGTTGATGCTGATGGCCGTCTGGCTCGCAGGTGGCCTGATCGCGCTGATTGGCGCCCTCTGCTACGCCGAGTTGGCCAGCGCCTTCCCCCATGCGGGCGGAGATTATCACTATCTGCGCCGCGCGTTTGGCGAGCGGATCGGCTTTCTTTATGCCTGGGCGCGGCTGGCCGTCATTCAAACCGGCTCGGTTGCTATTCTCTGCTTCGTGTTCGGGGATTATCTGGCCGCGCTCGTGCCGCTGGGGCCGAACGGCTCTGCGATCTATGCAGCGCTTGCCGTTCTTGCGCTCACGACAATCAGCTGGCTTGGCGTCCAGCAGGCCACGCGCACGCAGAACCTTCTGACGCTGCTGGAAGTGGCTGGCCTTGCCATCATCATCGTTGCCGGGCTGGCGCTCGCCCCGGAGGCAGCGCCCGCGCCGCCCACCGCCGAAACAGCAGGCCCCGGCAGCGCCCTCGGGCTTGTCATGGTGTTCGTTCTGCTCACCTACGGCGGGTGGAACGAGGCGGTGTACATTTCCGCCGAACTGCGCGGCGGCCCCCGCAAGATGCTGCACGTCCTGCTCCTGGGCCTTGGGACCATCACGATCCTCTATCTGCTGGCCAACCTTGCCTACATGGAGGCGCTGGGGCTCGCCGGCATGTCAGCCTCAAACGCCGTTGCCGCTGATCTGATGCGCCATGTCGCCGGAGACATGGGCGCGGTCATTATCACCGTCGCGGTTGTCATCGCGGCGCTCACCTCCGCCAATGCCACCGTCATCACCGGCGCGCGCTCCACCTATGCGCTGGGGCGGGACATGCCCGCGCTTGGTTTTCTTGGCCAATGGAATGACGCCCGCAGCACGCCGGGCAATGCGCTCTTGGTCCAGGGCGCAGTCTCGCTTCTGCTCGTAATCGCCGGGGCCTTTTCACGAGACGGTTTCCAGCTTGCCGTGGAATATACCGCGCCCGTGTTCTGGTTCTTCTTTTTGCTCGTCGGCCTCTCGCTCTTCGTTCTGCGTCGGCGCGAGCCAGATGCCCCCCGCCCTTTCCGCGTCCCCTTCTATCCGCTGACGCCCATCCTGTTCTGTGCCGCCAACGCCTGGCTGCTGTGGTCGAGCCTCGCCTACACCGGCTGGGGCGCTTTGGTCGGCGCGGGCGTGCTGGCGGCAGGCATTGGCCTTTTGTTTTTTCTTCCCTCCCCCAGTCCTTCAACCAGCAAGGAAGCCGCACAATGAAAGCGATGACTGCGCTTACCGCCGCCCTGACGCTGATGCTGCTGCCCGTCGGCGCTGCTGCCTCTCCCGCGCCCGCCCCGGCAGAGGTTCAGGGACCCAAGATGCCGGGGCCTTCAAAGCCGCCCGCCAAGCCGTCCCTGAGCGACACCGCCGAGCGGCTGCCTGACGTGCCTTATGTGCCAACCCCGCCGGAAGTGGTGGACGCCATGCTTGAGCTGGCCAAGGTCAAGAAGGGAGATGTGGTGTATGATCTGGGCTCGGGCGATGGCCGCATTCCCATCACCGCCGCCAAGCGTTACGGCGTGAAGGCGCACGGGATCGACATAAATCCGCAGCGCATTCAGGAAGCCAACGAAAACGCAAAGCGAGAGGGCGTGACCGACCGCGTCACCTTTCGCACGGCGGACCTGTTCGAAACCGATCTCAGCAAGGCAAATGTCGTCACGCTTTATTTGCTGCCTGACGTGAACCTGAAACTGCGCCCAAAGCTTCTGAAGGAGCTGAAACCCGGCAGCCGCATTGTCAGCCATGCCTTCAGCATGGGCGACTGGGAGCCTGACATCACCCGCAATCTGGACGGCCGCACGATTTACCTGTGGACTGTACCGCCGCGCAAATAGCGCCGGGCCTCAGGAATGGACCGGGTGCATCAGGCACCCGGGACCCGGCACATGGCCCGCTTTCACCGCCGGGCCCGGCCCCGGCAAACCATAGAGATACCCCTGGGCCATCGGGCACCCCTCCTCAACCA
>JAEZBH010000348.1 GCA_023427285.1 Pseudomonadota bacterium | reverse complement strand
CTTGTATTCCTTGGCATAGAAGGCATCCAGCACCCGGTAGGCCGGGATCACCTTCGTGCGGATGGCCGTCTCTGCCGCCGCCTTCAGCGCGGCCCAATCCGCATCGGAAAGGCTTGCGGGCTTGCGGGCGAACGGCTGCATGAAGACGGACTTGGACACATCATCAAGAATGTGCGCCTGAATGGTCTTCTCGAACCCGTCCATCGCATCGCACGACTGCACGAAGCCTTGCCGGATCGCCGTGCGGGTGGTGGCAATGCCCTCCGCATTGAGACGGGTGAAATCGTTCAGGCGGCCAATGTAGCTTTCGTAATCCGCCTTGGTGAAGAACTGGAGGCGGTCCGGCAGGCTGGCGAAACTGCCGTGCCAGCTGGAATAGCTGTTGAACAGCATGGCGCGCTGGCCATAGCCCAGGTTCGCGGCCTCATCCTTGAGGTCGCGCAGCAAAATCGCCTTGTTCAGCCGGTCTTGTTCGCTGAGGCCGGCATCGGGAATGG
This sequence comes from Pseudomonadota bacterium, assembly GCA_023427285.1. GTDB lineage: Bacteria > Pseudomonadota > Alphaproteobacteria > Sphingomonadales > Sphingomonadaceae > Pedomonas. The sequence goes on along the minus strand of JAEZBH010000348.1, from coordinate 3,303 downwards.
CCTCGACCCGACGCACGAAGGCTTCAAGTTCCGCCCTTGTGCGATCCATGCTGGCAAGCGACAGCTCCCACAGCTTGCCGTCCTGCGACCGGTCGCCGAAGCTGGCGGCCATCACCGGATTCTGCGTCAGCGCCCAGCGCCAGTGATCGTCCAGAAGCTTCGAGAAGTCCGACGACGCCTCAGCGCCCGCCCCCGCAGCCATGCTGCCGGAAACGCCGCCCGCAGCAACGACAGCCGCCACTGCCGCCACCCTGATAAACCTGAGAAACATTTGCAAATTCCCCTGTTGCCTTAAAGCCATCATGGCTGAACAACAGGCCAATGGAAGCCTAACCGCCTGATCTCGTCGCAGGAATCACACGCTCCATGCCGCAGAATTCTCGCATCCGTTGGTTTTAAAGCTTAGCATTCAGAGTTAATTCACGTACCTAGTATAGTTAGCCCAACCAATGTTGTGCTGTTGGGTTGTTGCGTTTTTTAAAGGTAGGTTGCCGGTATGGCGGTTGTGTTCTGTGACCAGCGTGATTCCGCACGCTGCGAAGGCCGATGCGTCCGGGTTCCCCAAGGCGCAACCACCCTCGACCTGCCGTCGGCGGACTCCGAAATCGTCGCAACTGCCAAATACCAGAATAATCACCATTTTCTGGAACGCTTGCCCATTCGGGCGGGACTGATTTTCAGCATCATCACCCTGGCCTGGATTCTTCTGACCGAAACCGCGTACACCGCCGCAGCCCCGCACGACGACCCCCGCACGCTGCTGCCCCTGCTGACGCGCCTGATATTCCCCATTGTTGGCGGCTTCCTGATGCACTTCCTGCTGAAGTGGTCGCTGGGCCGCACGCTGGCGGATCAGCTGGACGCGCAAAGCAACGCGGAGCGCCTCAGCCTTGCCCTCACCGCCACGAACAGCGGCGCGTGGGAATGGCACTTCCCGACCCGGAAATTCTACCTGTCGGAGCAGATGGCGGCACTGGTGGGCAGCGAGGAGAACACGCACAGGACCTGGGCCAGCCTGATGGAGCGCATCCACCCCGAGGACCGCTCCAAGTTCGGCAATGTGATCTGCCAAACCCTGCAAGCGCCGGATCAGGAGCACTGGGCCCAGTACCGCATTCAGCGCAGCGACAACACCTACCGCTGGTTCGAGGTGCGGGGCCGCATCGTGCTGGATGCCAAGGGCAAGCCGGAGCGAGTGGTCGGCGTCGGCACCGACATCACGAACATCAAGGAGAAGGACAGCCGCATCGAACGGCTGACCTATTTCGACACCCTGACCGGCCTGCCCAACCGGGCCAAGTTCATGAGCACGCTGAACGGCAAGCTGGAGCAGCGCAAGGGCACCGACACCGTCCTGCTGGTGGCCCGCCTCGACATCAATCGCTTCCAGGACATCAACAACGTCTACGGCACCGCTTTTGGCGACCAGATCCTGACCATTCTTGGCCACCGTCTGGAATTCGTCTCGGGCCGCCGGGGCATCGTCTCCCGGTTCGCAGGCGATGACTTCGCCATCGCCGTCTCCTCCCTCGGCAACGAGGACGCGGCGCAGGACGTGGCCAAGCGCATCAGTCAGGCGGCCAATCAGCCGATCGAGCTGGACGGCGAGACCATTATCCTCAGCTCCGCCATGGGCGCCACGATCTGCCCCAACGACGGGGACGCGGCCGAAAAACTGCTGTCCTACGCCGAGCTTGCGCTGGTGCAGGCCCGGGACGACGGACAAACGCTGAGCTTCTACGAGCCCGGCATGAACGAGGTCTTCCGCGAGCGCGCCTACATGGAACAGGAGCTGGCCACGGCCCTGCGCGCTGATCGCCTGACGCTGGACTATCAGCCGGTGGTGCGCGCAACCGACCAGTCGCTGGTGGGCTTCGAAGCGCTGGTGCGCTGGTTCCACCCGAAGCTGGGCATGGTGTCGCCCGCCCAGTTCGTGCCGTTGGCAGAGACGACCGGCCTGATCGGCGAATTGGGCCACTTCGTGCTGCGCACGGCCTGCACGCAGGCCGCGATCTGGAACCGCAGCTCGCCCGGCCCGATCATGATCGCCGTCAACGTCTCCGCCCGGCAGATGGATGACGACAGCTTCGTTGAGGAAGTCGCAGCCGTTCTGGCCGAGACCGGCCTGCCGCCCGCATGCCTTGAGCTTGAAGTGACCGAGTCCATCATCATGAGCGACTTCCAGCCCATTCGCGCTCGCCTCCAGCGCCTGCGCGACCTTGGCGTGAGCGTGGCGGTGGATGACTTCGGCACCGGCTACTCGTCGCTGGCAGTGCTGAAGCAGCTGCCGGTCAGCAAGCTGAAGATCGATCGCTCCTTCGTGCAGGATCTGAACGCCAGCGAAGAGGGCGATGCCATCGTTGCCGCCATTCTGGAGCTGGCCCAATCCATGAATTTGGCCGTCACCGCTGAGGGCGTGGAGACGCCCGAACAGCTTGAGTTCCTGCGGGCCCGGAAGTGCCAGACCATTCAGGGCTACCTCATCAGCAAGCCGCTGCCGCCGGAGTCGCTCCAGCCGTTCCTCGCCGAGTGCGCTGCCGCCTGACGCGCTGGCCGCTGTACAGAAACACAGGCGCGCATCTCGCAAGGTCATCAAACTGCAATAGCACGGGGTTAAAGCCGCCGGGAAAACGAGGTTCCATAAAAGGCGTTTCCCCGATGAGCGACCCCCGCGCCCTTTCTCAAGCCAAAGCCGGGCCCAGTTTTGAAGATGTGGTCAATGTGCGCTTCGGCCGCCGCGATGCGCTGCGGGGCGCACTGGCCCTCGCCGCGCTGAGCGCTCTTCCCCCTGCCTTTCGCGCCGCCCCGGCCAGCGCTGCGCCAAATACGCCCCCCGCGCCGTTCGCTTTCGAGGAAGTGGCGCACGGCGTTGATGAAACCCACCATGTCGCCCCCGGCTATGCGGCGGACATCTTCCTGCGCTGGGGCGATCCGGTCACGCCGTCCGCCCCGCCGTTCGACCCGCGCCACCAGACCGCCGCGGCTCAGGAACTCCAGTTCGGCTACAACTGCGATTACATCGGCTTCCTGCCGTTGTCGGAGGATCGCGCGCTTGTGTGCGTGAACCACGAGTACACCATTCCGACGCTCATGTTCCCCGGCCTCATGGACGCCGAAGGCCAGCTCAATCTGGATGCCTACACGCCCCAGATGGCCGACATTGAACTGGCCGCCCACGGGGTCTCCGTCATCGAGGTGCAGCGCCGGGGCGCGGGCTGGGAGATCCTGCCCGACAGCATGCGCAACCGCCGCATCACCGCCCGCTCGACGCCGTTCCTCCTGACCGGCCCGGCAGCGGGGCAC
>JAEZBH010000331.1 GCA_023427285.1 Pseudomonadota bacterium | reverse complement strand
CCGCACACCGATACGCTGATCACCGTGCCCAATGACCGCCTGCTCAGCATTGCCCCCAAGAGCCTGACGCTCGACCTGGCCTTCCAACTCGCCGATGACGTGCTGCGCCAGGGCATCCAGGGCATCGCTGAGCTGATCACCATCCCCGGCCTGATCAACGTCGATTTTGCGCATATCCGCCAGGTAATGAAGAACGGTGGCGGCGCGCTGATGTCCATTGGCATTGGCGAGGGCGAAAACATGGCCATGAAGGCTGTGGAGCAGGCGCTGCACCACCCCCTGCTCGAATCGGTCAGCATTGAGAATGCCACCGGCATCATCGCCAACTTTACTGGCGGCGAAGACCTGTCCTTTGTGGAAGTGACCGACGCGCTCAACCATTTGCAGGAAATGACCCACTGGCAGGCCGATATCATCCCCGGCGTGATCTGCGACCAGCGCATGTACAACCGCACCCAGGTCATCCTGGTGATCACCGGTTTGGGCGCTACGCCGATCGAAACCGCCATGCCCATGCCCGCCCGCCGCGTGCAGCCCGAACCGACCCCCGTTGAAGCAGCCCCGGCAGAACCCGCCCGGGTTCGGGGTGGATATATCCCGAACACGGCCACGCACGCCATCGCCCAGGCAGCGGCACAGGGTAATCCCCTGCAATCGGCTGCCGCCGCGGCCACCACACGCGAAATGACCGCTGCCGCCCAGGGTGACCTGGACCTGCCGGCCTTCTTACGCCGCCGCGTGCGCCAGTAACCGGGTCTGCCCCAATGAACCGCCAGTTAATCGCAAGCATTTGCAGCCAGGTGTACCGGCGCTACCCGCAGGTGAACGGCGCTTCGCCGAAGATTGAGGACCGGCCCAACGACCAGGTGCTGCTGATCTTCCGGGGAAGCGCAAAGACGGCGGATGGCCGGACGATCAATCAAACCGTGCGCGTCGTCGCAAGTGCAGACGGCAAAATCATCAATATGACCAGTTCCAAGTAAACCGAGCACATTTTAGGAGAGCACATGAACACAACCTTACCTTCTCGAATTGAGCTTTTCTTCTGGAATTTTGCCATTCAGGCCTTGAGCAATTCCAGGATCATGCGCTCGCTGCTGCGCCGTTTCCACCAGATGATGACCATCTCGCCGGTCGCTTCGATAGGGCTGTTGGTCAGCGCCAGTGGATTGATCGGGCTGTTCACCGGTCTGTTGCTCTACTACGTTTCGGCCATTTTGAGGTAATCATGGTGCGCCGGGTTCGGGCAGTGCTGCTGCCCATTCTTCTCTTGCTGATGGTTATTCAGCAGGTTCAACCGGCACGGGCAGAAGTCGTGCAGTCACGCGGCTTGCCCGGTTCAGCGGAGTTTGCTTTCGGGGCGACACTGCACCCCAGCGGCGCAAAGGCGGCTGAGGCCGCGGCTCTCTCCGCGAAACTGGAGCTGGATTGGATCAGCGTGCCGGTAACCTGGGCTGCTTTGCAGCCCGACAGCGCCTCCGTTCCAAACCTGGCCGCGCTGGACGCTGTACTTTTGCCAACCGGTACGAGCCTTCCGGCAGTAATGGTGAGCCTTTCTGGCGCGCCGGGCTGGGCCTCCACTTCCCAGGGACCCAACCCCACGCAGACCGCGCAGTTTGTGCTCACGTTGGCCCGGCGCTATCCGGCCATCCGCGCCGTAGAGCTTTTTCCCGGAGCCAATACCCAGCAGGGGTGGGGCAGCGCGCCCAGCCCCGCCGCATATGCCAACCTGTACCGCACCGTCTCGGATAGCCTGCGCGCGGCAGGCAGCGGCGTGGCGCTGGTGGCGGGCGGACTGCAGCCGCAGCCTGCCAACCCACCTGCCGGAAATATGGACGACCTGGCCTTTCTGATGGGTTTATACCAGCAGGGAGCAGCCAAATGGATGACGGTCATCAGCATCCAGTATACCGATGTAGCCGCTGACATGCTGCGCTACCCAGACGGCAGCGAGCGCCGCGTTGTGCGCCATTATGAAGAAGTTCGCCAGGTGATGATTGCCAATAAACATACTTTTGCCCGAATTTGGATTACACGTTTCTGCCTGCCTTCCGGTACAATAGGGGTACAGGATAAAGCGTCAATTGATGTCGGGTCTTCTTCTGCCTGGATGATACAGGGAGTGACTCAGATGCGCTCGCAGCTCTATATTGGCGCAGTCTTTTTGGCGAACCTGAATTCAAGAGGGGAGGGGAGCGCTTCGGAACCTCTGGTGCTGATGCAAGGGGATGGTACGCAGCACCCATTCACCGCGCAGCTTGCCGAGATGATCAGCCTGAACCAGGCTGGCAGCGGAAGCATTGTGCCGGGGAAAGCAAAGGAAGGGGGTTTCGAGAAAAAGCGTCCGTAGCAGTATATGAAGGGTGTTTTGGTGCTCGTGCTGGTGCTGCTTGCATTTTTTATCTGCCTTGCATTGGGGTATAAACTGGGCCCAGAGTTTCTCCCAGGCCAGTTAGGTGCGGCTTCTCCAACCCCAGTGGACCTGAACAATACCAACCAGAACAACGTACTGGTCATCGTAGTGGATCACATGGACCAGCCGGATGCCAATCTCATGGCTGTCTGGTTCGTTTCACTATACCTGATGGATGGCAGCCAGCCGACCCTCACCTTTGCGCCGATCTACACGCTGTACTCCACGAACGGGCAGGCGTCCGTTCTGGGTGAAAAATTTTCCCTCGATGCCCAGCATGAACCCAGCGCTGATTTTTGGAAAGCGCTGCAACAGTACAACATACAATGGCAGGGCTACGTGATGGCCGACCTGACTACCGCCGCCCGCTTTGTAGAATGGTCAGGCACGCAGGCCGACCCCCCAGCGGCGCTGCTTACGGCGTTGGGGAACCCGGTGGAAGGGCAGGCGATGGCAGGGCAGTTGTGCCAGTCGATCAGCAGCGCGGCGGCACGCCCCCCCGTTGAGGTAAACTGGACCGATCTGGTGCCAAACCACCTGCGCACCAATTTTCGGTTAGAGTCGGGCATGCTGTTCTGGCAGCGGATGACTCACGCAAACCCGCCCGTGCGCTGCGAAATTCTGCCGCCATCTTAGAACCATTTTTAAGCGAGTAACGGGGCGCGGGGATGACCTGGTC
>JAEZBH010000326.1 GCA_023427285.1 Pseudomonadota bacterium | reverse complement strand
CGCACCTGGATGCTGGTCGACACCATGAACCGCTGCTGGCGCGAACCCCTCGTTGACACAGCCGCAGGCGGGCCCCATGGCGGCGGGGCGCGTCTGTCGCCGCTCGGGCGGCAGGTGCTGGAGCATTATCGCGCGCTTGAGCAGGCGATGATCGCCGCCGTTGAGGCCAGCCCGCTGACCGCGCTTCTGGAGCCCTTGCGCGCTACACCCAAACCGTCGCGGCAAGACTGACAGAACGCCTGCTGACAACCGGCGCTTCACGCTATATATACTGGTACATAGCGCCAAACGGGATGCCTTCATGCAATTGTTCTGCGGCCTGCTGCTGCTTCTGGCACTTCTCGGGATCAATCAGAACCCGGCCGCGGCGCGTTCAAAGCCCCCCCTTGTGCTTGCCGCTGCAAGCCTTCAGGAATCCCTGACAGCCGCCGCCAATGCCTGGGCCGCAAATGGCCACCCCAAGCCAGTCCTTTCCTTTGCCTCTTCAGCGGCGCTCGCCCGACAGATCAGCGCAGGCGCACCGGCGGACCTTTTCATTTCCGCAGACGAGGCGTGGATGGATGCCGTGGCCGACAAGGGCAGGATACGCCCTGAGACGCGCGTGTCATTCCTGGCCAACCAGCTCGTGCTGGTCGCCCCCGCTGCCAGCAAGGCGCAGCTTGCCATAGGGCCGGGCTTTCCCCTTGCACGCGCTTTGGGCACCGGCAGGCTGGCAATGGCGGACCCCGATGCGGTGCCGGCCGGCAAGTACGGCAAGGCCGCGCTTGTAAAGCTGGGCATCTGGCAGGGCATTGAAGCGAAGGTCGCCCGGGCGGAGAATGTTCGCGCCGCGCTGGCGCTAGTGGAACGGGGCGAGGCTCCCTTCGGAATTGTTTATGCAACCGATGCAAAAGCCGCCAAAGCCGTCAGAATTGTCGACATCTTTCCAGAGAATACCCACCCGCCGATCACTTATCCGATTGCGCGCCTCAAAACCTCCGCCAACGCCGAGGCCGAAGGCTTCCGCCGCTTCCTGCTCTCCCCTGAAGGCAAGGCGATCTTTCAGCGCTACGGCTTTGACGTCCGGTAACCGCAATGCTGCTGACGCCTGACGACTGGGAGATCATCCGCCTCTCGCTCAAGGTGAGCACCGTTGCTGTTGCCAGCACGCTGCCGATTGCGTTCGGCCTTGCCTGGCTGCTTGCCCGTGGGCGCTTCCCCGGCAAGATCCTGCTGGACAGCATGATCCACCTGCCGCTGGTGCTGCCGCCTGTCGTCACCGGCTGGCTGCTCCTACTCGCCTTCGGCACCACAGGCCCGGCAGGCCGATTGCTGGAAGACTGGTTCGGCATCACCTTCATGTTCCGCTGGACCGGGGCCGCACTGGCCGCCGCCGTGATGGCCCTGCCCCTTATGGTGCGTGCAATTCGACTTTCTTTGGAAGCGGTTGACAGGCGTCTTGAAGGCGCGGCCCGAACGCTTGGAGCCAGCCCGCTCCACGCCTTTTTCACGATTACGGTGCCGTTGTCCCTGCCTGGCATTGCAGCAGGCGCTGTCCTTGGCTTTGCGCGCTCTATCGGCGAATTCGGGGCCACGATCACGTTTGTCTCCAACATTCCGGGTGAGACCCGCACCTTGCCCCTCGCCATCTATTCCGAACTCCAGATACCGGGCGCGGATGCGAACGTGGCGCGCCTGGCGATCATTTCCGTGCTGCTGTCGGTCGCCGCGCTCGTGGCGTCCGAAGCGCTTGCCCGCAGGGCCGGGGGAAGACGGGGCCGCCATGTCCTTTGAAATTGACGTTCGCTGCAAGCTGGGAGACGCCCAGATCGAGCTGTCCCTTGAGGCCGGGCCGGGGCTAACGGCCCTGTTCGGCCCCTCCGGCGCGGGCAAAACCAGCATCCTCAACATGGTGGCCGGGCTGCTGCGACCGGATGCAGGCCGCATCGCAGTTGCGGGCGAGGTGCTGTTCGACAGCAGCTTGCGGGTCAACCTGCCGCCCGAGCAGCGCCGGTCCGGTTATGTGTTTCAGGATGGCCGCCTGTTCCCGCACAAGCGGGTTCGCGCCAACCTGACCTATGGCGAACGCCTTGCGCCTGATGCCGCGCGTTGGATCCGCTTTGAGGAGGTGATCGCCTTCCTCGGCATCGATCACCTCCTCGACCGCTGGCCGCACACACTCTCCGGCGGCGAAGCGCAGCGGGTGGCCATAGGCCGGGCGCTGCTCTCAGCTCCGCGCTTCCTCCTCATGGATGAGCCCTTATCCTCTCTGGATGCCAGACGGCGCGAGGAGATCATGCGCGTCATCGAGCGCATCCGCGACGAACTGCGGCTCCCGATCCTCTACGTCAGCCACGACCGCAGCGAGGTCGAGCGTCTGGCAACCCACGTGGTCCTGCTCGAGCCTCACCACGAATAAACAGGATGCTCAAAAGGCTGCCAGCGCGCCCCCGCTTCTACTGCTTCGGCTTGGGCTTGGGCTGTTCCTTTTGGGTCGCCTCAAACTGGGCATAGTATTTCTCGATCAGGCCCCGCGCCGCCTTGCCGATCTTGGCGTAGTCAGACTCGTTAAGATTGGCGAGCGACACCCGGCCCGACGGAGTTGGTACACCAAAGCCGCCGCCCGGCAACAGAACCACCCCGGAATCCTTCGCCAACTCGAAAAGCAGAACGCGGGGCTGAATCGTTTTCAGGAGCCAATCGACAAAGGGCTGGCCGAACGCTTTCCGGCTAAGATCTTCCAGATCGAGCAAGGTATAATAGCCAATGTCGTTAGGA
>JAEZBH010000306.1 GCA_023427285.1 Pseudomonadota bacterium | reverse complement strand
AGGGCGGCTACCTCACCAACTCCAACGGCGAGCGCTTCATGGAGCGTTACGCGCCGTCGGCGAAGGATCTGGCCTCCCGTGACGTCGTCTCCCGCTCCATGGCCATGGAAATCCGTCAGGGTCGTGGCGTCGGCAAGGAAGGCGACCACATCTACCTGCACCTGAACCACATCGCGCCGGAAGTTCTGGCCGAGCGTCTGCCGGGCATCACCGAGACCGCGCACATCTTCGCAGGCGTTGATCTGCGCAAGGAGCCGATCCCCGTGGTTCCGACCGTCCACTACAACATGGGCGGCATCCAGACGAACTACCACGGCGAAGTCGTCACCCTGAAGGACGGCAACCCGGATACGGTGGTGCCGGGCCTGTTCGCAGTCGGCGAAGCGGCTTGCGTGTCGGTTCACGGCGCAAACCGTCTGGGTTCGAACTCGCTGATCGACCTCGTGGTGTTCGGCCGTGCAGCGGCCAAGCGCGTTGCCGAGATCGTGAAGCCGGGCACCGCCCACCAGCCGCTGCCGTCTGATTCGGCCGACATGGCTCTGGGTCGTCTCGACAAGTTCCGCTACGCCAAGGGCAGCACGCCGACGGCTGAACTGCGTCTGGCCATGCAGAAGACGATGCAGGCAAACTGCGCCGTGTTCCGCACCGACGAGATCCTTCAGGAAGGTATCCAGAAGATCGACGCCGTGCAGCGTGGCATGGCCGACATCGGCGTCACCGACCGCTCGCTGGTCTGGAACACCGACCTGATCGAGACGCTGGAACTCGACAACATGATGCCGCAGGCCGTCATCACCATGCACTCGGCAGCGAACCGCAAGGAATCGCGCGGCGCGCACATGCACGAGGACTTCCCGAATCGCGACGACGAGAACTGGATGAAGCACACGCTCGCCTGGTTCAACAACGGCAAGGTCGATATCGACTACCGTCCGGTTCACACCTACACCCTAACCGACGAGATCGAGTACGTGAAGCCGAAGGCTCGCGTGTACTGATCCCCTTCGGGACGGAACCAAACGGAACGGGCGCCCTTGCGGCGCCCGTTTTGTTTTGGGGTAATGCCGTCACCCACCCGATTTACCGAACACCCGTTCACACATCCCCCTGTCCGAACCTCTCCTCGCGCCCTAAACTTATGGCACGCTTCATCAATGTCTGCGGGGAAAGGGACAGCCATGGATCATACGACCCAGTTCTACATCAACGGCGCGTGGGTTGAGCCGGAAGGCAGCGAGCGGCTTGACGTCATCAATCCGGCAACCGAACAGCCGATCGCCCAAATCGCCCTTGGCACCGAGGCAGACGTCAACAAGGCCGTTGCCGCCGCCCATGACGCCTTCCCGGCCTGGAGCGCCACCTCCAAGCAAGAGCGACTCGCCCTGCTCGATCGCATCATCGAGGCCTACAAGGCGCGCTATGACGACATCGCCGAGGCCATCAGCCGCGAGGTGGGCGCGCCCATTACCCTGGCCCAGAAAGCGCAAGCCGCCATGGGCCTGGCGCACCTGAAAACCACCCGCGACACGCTGGCCGACTTCTCGTTCGAGGAGCAGCTCGGCACCAGCCACATCTTCCGCGAGCCCATCGGCGTCGTTGCCATGATCACGCCGTGGAACTGGCCGATCAACCAGATCGTCGCCAAGGTCGCCCCGGCGCTGGCGGCGGGCTGCACCATGGTGCTCAAGCCCTCCGAGATCGCGCCGCTCAACGCCATCATCTTTGCCGAAGTGCTGGATGCCGCAGGCGTTCCCGCCGGCGTATTCAATCTGGTCAACGGCGATGGGCCAACGGTCGGCACCGCCCTTGCCCGGCATCCGGACGTGGCGATGGTCTCCTTCACCGGCTCCACCCGCGCCGGTATCCTTGTGGCGAAGAACGCGGCAGACACGGTCAAGCGCGTGGCGCAGGAGCTGGGCGGTAAATCCCCCAACATCATCCTTGACGATGCTGACTTCCAGAAAGCCGTTGCGGTTGGTTTCCGCCACGTCTGCAACAACTCCGGCCAGTCCTGCAACGCGCCGACCCGCATGCTGCTGCCCCGCAGCCGCTATGAGGAAGCCATCGAAATCGCCAAGGCGACCGCCGATAAAATCGTCGTTGGCGATCCGCGACAGGAAGGCGTCACCTACGGCCCTGTGGTCAGCGAAGCCCAGTTCAACAAAATTCAGGGGCTGATCCAGACCGCCATCGATGAAGGCGCGCGCCTCGTCACCGGCGGCCCCGGCAAGCCCGAGGGGCTGGATGTGGGCTATTACGTGCGCCCGACCATCTTTGCGGATGTCACCAACGACATGACCATCGCCCGCGAGGAGGTGTTCGGCCCGGTGCTCGTCCTCATCCCCTACGACACCGAGGAAGAAGCCATCCGAATCGCCAACGATACGCCCTACGGCCTGTCCGGGTACGTCACGTCAGGCAGTCTTGAGCGCGCCCAGAAGGTGGCCCGCCAGCTGCGCGCAGGCATGATTCACATCAACGGTGCCGCCATGGACACGCGCGCGCCGTTCGGCGGCTACAAGCAGTCCGGCAACGGCCGTGAGTTCGGCGTGCACGGCCTGCTGGAGTTCCTCGAAACCAAGTCCGTGATGGGCTACGCCGCCGCCTGAGGTGCAGAGCGGTTTGTTTTTGGGGGTGCAGGAGGGTCTTACCCCTCCTGCACCTTCCCCATACAAAACGTCGCATTCCACAAACACCAAAAGGCCGCCGGTGAACCAGCGGCCTTTCC
>JAEZBH010000236.1 GCA_023427285.1 Pseudomonadota bacterium | reverse complement strand
CCTATATTGCGATCTGAAAATCAGAGGGAGAGACGCGCATGTTCATCGCCATGAACCGGTTTCAGGTGCTGCCGGGCAATGAAGAGGCCTTCGAGGCCGTGTGGATGAACCGGGACACCTACTTGAGCGACGTGCCGGGCTTCGTTGAGTTCAGCCTGCTGCGCGGCCCCAAGGCGGAGGATCACACGCTTTATTCCTCGCACACGGTCTGGCGGTCGCGGGAAGATTTCGAGGCGTGGACGCGCTCGGAGGCGTTCCGCAACGCCCACCGCAACGCGGGCGACAACAAGCCGCTTTATCTGGGCCACCCCCGTTTCGAGGGGTTCGAGGTCATCCAGTCGGTCAAGCCGGACTGAGCCAAGGCGCGGCCCTGTAACGAATGGGGGATTGAAAGGGGGACAAGTCCCCCTTTCATCTGTTTGGTTTGCTCGCCTTCGCGAGCGGGAGGGGGACAAGTCCCCCTTTCTTATTTCCTTACTTGCCCAGACCAGCACCCACCAAACTGCGGCGGCGGCTGTAGGCGAAATAAACGGCAAAGCCGATGAGGTTCCAGATCACGAACCGCTCCAGCGTCAGCGCCGGCAAGCTGATGAGGAAGTAGAGGCAGCCGAGCGCGGAGAGCGGCGCGAAGATCCAGACCATGGGATAGCGGAAGCCGCGCTTGGCGTCCGGGTAGCGCACGCGCAGGGCCAGGACCGTAACGGACGTGGCGATGAACGCCGTCAGCGTGCCGGTGTTGGTGAGTTCGGCGATCTCGCCCAGCGGCAGGAATCCGGCAACGGCGGCAATACAAAGGGCAACTGCCGCCGTGACCATGCGCGGCGCGCCGGACTTGCTGACCGTGGCCAGGCGGGAGGGGAGCAGGCCGTCGCGCGCCATGGAGAAGAACACGCGGGTCTGGCCGAACATCATCACGAGGATGACGGTGGGCAGGGCGATGACTGCCGCTGCCGCAATGAGGCTGGCGGCGAACGGGTGGCCGATGAGGTTGAGGATCTTGGACAGGGGTGCCGGATCGGTGGCGATCAGGGTGAAGGGAACCGCGCCGACGGCGGCGGCAGCCACCACCATGTAGATGAGGGTGCACACGAAAATGGACCCGACGATGCCGATGGCGATGTCGCGCTCGGGCCGCTTGGCTTCCTCTGAGGCGGTGGCGACGGCATCAAAGCCGAAAAAGGTGAAGAACACCACGGCAGCCGCCGTCATCAGGCCGCGCGTCTCGCCCCCGATTTCCTGTGCAAAGACGCCAAAGGGCAGGAAGGGGTCGAAGTTTTCGGCGTTGAAGGCGGTAAATGCCAGCACCACGAACAGGGCAAGGGCCGACAGCTTGACGGTGACGAGAATGGCGTTGAGGCGGGCGCTATCGTGGACGCCGCGCATGAGCAGCGCCGCCACCGCCAGCACCACCAGAATGGCGGGCAGGTTGATGATGCCCCCGGCGTGCGGCCCGGCGGTCAACGCCGCGGGCAGATGAATGCCTGCGCTTGCAAGCGCGCTGACCACATAGCCGGACCAGCCGACGCCAACCGCAGCGCAGGCGACCGAATATTCCAGCACGAGGCTCCAGCCGACGAACCACGCCGGAATCTCGCCAAGGCCGATGTAGGTGTAAGAGTAGGCCCCGCCGGATTCATGCACCATCGAACCCATTTCGGCATAGGCCAGTGCCGCCAGGGCGCATACGCCGCCCGCCAGGGCGAAAGCGAGGATGATGGCTGGCCCGGCCCGGTCTGCGCCGACGCCGATGAGCGTGTAGATGCCGGTTCCGACAATGGCCCCGATGCCCAGTGCCAGCAAGTGCGGCCATCCCAATTGCCGGCGGAGGGATTGGCGTCCGGCAGTGGTGGCTGCGGTTGGCAATGGCTTGAGGCGTGTCTGCATACTGTACCTGATCCAACTTGATGCGACAGTTGCCGACATCGCGCGGTTGCGGAGCATGCAGGAGAACGCGTTGCCGGTCGTATTATCTGCCTGATGAATAGACCGGGCGTTCTTACTTTAGCGCCGCGTTTGGCGCAATCAGGCCATCTTTAGTAGCATGGACCGCGCAGTTTTGTTGCGCTTGGGGAAGTTTCAGGCGGGTGTCAGGCCCTCCGGGGTGGTCTCGGAAGCGAGCGCCGGGGCCGTGGCGGGGGCGGGGCCAACCTCGCTGACGACGCGCTGGATCATGTCCGCTGCCAGGTCGATGGGGTTGGATTGGTTGATGGTGATTTCGCCGTCCGCCGTCAGGCAGATGTCGCCCAGAGCATAGCGGGTGCGCGCCTGTTGGGCGGGCAGGTAATCGGCGTGTGTGGCAAAGGCGCGGTCGATGGCGGCCAGCAGGTCGCACTCCGGCGTGATGACCTCGCCCAGCCGCCACATGGCGTAATCTTCGCTGTTCTCCCACTGCGCGTCGTGGGCGTTCACGAACAGGCAGGGGCGTGCGCGCACCAGATATTCATACACCTGACTGCTCACGTCTCCGATGTAGAGATCGGCAGCCAGCGTATAGGTCATGTCGATGGAGCGGCACGATCCCAGGTCGATGAGAATGCGCTCGTTGTCAGACAGGCCTTCCCACCGGGCGCGCTTCTCTGCGCTCCAGTTGCAGGCAAGACGCACGTGGGGCGCAACAACGAGGTTGTAGCGGCCATCCTGACGGACCCGTTCGATGAGGGAGCGCGCGGTCGACTCGAACGATGACAGCCCGGTCTCGAAATGCGGATTGTAGAGAATGACGGGCAGGCCGTTGGCAAAGAGCGGCGGCTTGTCCTTATGCTGGCGGGCCATGGCCGCAACCTTGATCGGGCCGGCCACCTGACAGCGTTCGGGCGGAACGAGGCCGCTGGCGACAAGGCGGTCCCGGTCCTTGGGACCGGCAACGAACACATGGTCGAACAGCCGGAAGCGCTTCTCGAACCCGACGGCGCGGTCTCCGGCCCCATGGGGAATGTGCAGGAGCAAAGGGCAGCGGCCGGGGAGCTGGCGCAGGAGGGTGCTGGTGCGCTCTGCCGTCAGGATGGCGTCCGCCGCGCGCAGGCGGGAGGACCACAGCAGCAGGCGGGCCAGTTTGTGCAGGGCTTTGGGCAGCACGCGCTCCAGCCTTGAGGGCAGACGCATCACCACGGTTTCGGGGACTGGCAGATCCAGGTCGCAGGCCATGGCCGCAACGGCGTTTTGATCGGCGGGCGTCGTCACGAAAATGCGAACAGACACGTTGCCCCGCCGGTGTATTTCAAAGGCGACCGGCAGGAAG
>JAEZBH010000217.1 GCA_023427285.1 Pseudomonadota bacterium | reverse complement strand
GAGGAAGACCTTGCAAGCGTCAATCACGATGATACGCTCCCCGACAACCGCGACACCAGAGTCTCATCAAGATTGTCGCGCTGATCTCACCCAGATTGCCGCCCTATACCCGGCGGTCCCCGGGTTGTGCAGCACGATCACAGCCGCAAGACCCCGCTCGCCCGCAAGATACTCCAAGGCAAAGGCGCGCACGCGCTCCCAGCCAACATGGAGCGGCTCATCTGCCGGCAGGGTAAACTTCATCTGTACAAAGGCATGCTGCTCATACGACGGCAGCGTTCGGTCAAAGCGATCAAGCAGGAACGCAAGGTTCATGTAGTCTCCAGAGGCAGCTTTCGGCAGGACAAGGTCCGCCCGCAGTGCCTGCCCGAACTCCGGATCGCTGCCGGGTTTCAGCTTCTTCTGAACCCACGGCGCAATGCCCGGCCTGCTCTCGCTGGAGGCCCACCAATAGCGGGTAAAGTCAAAGTTCGGGTACGCGCCGCCACCATTGATGAAGGAGCGGAGCTCAGCCGCCGTATCCGAAGCAACAGAAACAAGTGCAGTCATGGAGGTCATGCGTTCCCTCCTTCCAATCGGGCAAGAACGGTGCCGTTAAATGCGGGCGGCACAGTTTCCGCCACGCCACCGATTGAGAGGCTCAGATACAGCTGATCACTCTTTGGTGGCACGAGAAACAGACCATCAGGACCGCTCTCCAGCCTGTAATTGCAGAGCCAGCCAGTGTGGTGGGTAAGGCGGATATCAACGCTCAGGCCGTAATCGACATCCATGCGAACCAGCAGGACCGAGACGCCTATCAACGCGGCCACCTCCGCACCCTCCGGCCCGAGCAACGGCGCACCGCACGCTGTCCCCACCAGCAGGACACCGCACTGCGGCAGCAACACGCGAGTGGCCAGCCGCTCCTGGGTGTTGCGAGGGGCAGAGACCTCCTGGCCCTGAATCATAGCCGCAATCTGCAGCAGGGTATTGCGGACCTGAGGGCGAGTGGGCGGCAGACCTCCTGCACTCACGGCCACGTGCATCAAAACTTCAGTCATGTATCGAGTTCCAGCAAGCGGCCCCGCGCAGTTGAACGGAGCGCAGGGCCACACATTTCATTTCTCTTTGTCCAACCACCTTGGGTTGAACCAAGCCTTCAAACAGTCAGACGGAGCGGACCTCAGTCCTGCTCTGCCATCTGCAACAGCAGGTCATCGCCGCGGCGCACACCAGACCTCCATTCGGCCTCGCTGTTCCAAGGAGCTGCACCTTGCCTCAGCCAGCCTCGCTCAAGGCAAAGCACTTCCGGCTCAAGCGTGCAGGACACTGGATTGGTCACAAACCAGATCCTGCCATCGGTGGCGATGAAAAGCCTGAGGCCGCTGTACCAAATCAAATGTCCCTGCGAACAACGGCCGATCATGAACTGCCAGGTAAGGTGTCCGGTCGTCGTGAAGCTGGGCACCACGAGGATTGCCGTACAGCGCGTCTCGTTCAGGATCGATACCAGGCCGCGAGGTATGGCCCAGGCAACCGGGATCAGAACCATGTGAGCTGCAGGGTCATACGGATATATACTGATCGGCCCCAGAAGCAGTTCGGGATGCGGGGCAAAACGCCAGCCCGCGATGCGCGTGAGCGCACGCGCGCCCTTCTCTGCCAGCCTCTGGCGGTAGTCTGTTCTCTTTTGCATGTTGAAACTTCCTAGCCGGCGGGGGCGGCTGCCTTCCCCTGCCGGGAGTCATTTTTTCATTTTCTCATTTCAGCCACTTCACCTTCTTTCCCACTTCAAAGACCGTGCGGGGGGCGCGAGCTTCGCGGCCCCCGCACCTCTTCATGGCTGTAGCCTCAACATGCGAGTTTCCCCCCATTGGACAATCATCTGGCCGTGCCGACCATCACCTGCCACGGCCATTCTGGCGTTGCCATTGCCAGAGTTGCGCTAGATCCACCTCCTCTTCAGGAGCGGCATTTGCGCGATCGATCTCCGCCTCTCGCTGGGGTACTTCAGCTGGTTTCTCAACGGGGGCTGGGCTGGCGGTAGGTACAGGAACTGCAACGGGTTTCTGCGGAACAGTTCGAACCGCTTCTTTTCGGACCGTGCGGCTTGGCTGAACTGACGGCACCAAGGGCTGGTTGTCGACGCCCACCAACTGGATTTTCTCCCTTTCTGCAATCTGCGCACAGAGTTCCAGAAACCGGGGCGAGCCTTCGACCCGCACGACTTCCCAACGCCGAGCCGCAAGCGTCAGGGCTAACTGCACCGAAACCGGATCGACCGAGTGAACAATGATCACGCTGCGATAGTCGGTGACCATGAGCGCGCGATCCGTATCATTATGATATTGCGTGGCCAGGCCACGCCTTCGTGCAGAGATGGCCTTGTCCTCAAGCCGCACGCTTGCCGCCCGCTCTGGCACCTGAACCCCGCTTGGCAGGACAAGGGAGGGCAGCGGAATGACAGGTGCTGCGGCGGGACCGGAGGCTGCTCGCCACTGGACGGGATCCAGACGCGCCCGGGCAAAGCTGTCGATCGCTGCAGCAAAGGAGGCGCCCAGAGCGCGACGTGCGGCTGAGAACTCGGCGTTGACCGCGGCCGTCAGCGCCTGGAACACCTCTGGCGGCAAGGAACCAGGCAGCGAAGCCAAGGTTGCCTGGCGATGCGCCTCAAGGCGTTTGAACTGCTCGGATCGCAGCTGCCGGATCCGCGTCAGTTCGCTCCGGCAGGCCTGCCTGTAGGCGTCATAGCCAAGAGCTTGCGGGCGCTGGTCTGATCTGTACGCCCCCAGCCGCTTTTCCATCGCCTTGAGCGAGGCGTGACGCCCAAGGGTGCTGGCCTTGATCTCCTCCCGGCCCAAACGAACGACCGCGCCGCTGCCCTTGCGTTCGTAAGCTGCTTCGAGTTTGGCAAGCCGCCCGTGCAAGTCCTGCCAGTCAGCAGCATCGCGCAAGGCCTCGAGCAGCGCCGCCCGTTGCTCTGAAGGCAACCGGCCGTCTTGCCTGCCCTCCACCTCCTGTCTGCGTCTCCCCCTGCCCTGCTTATCGACAGGTCTATTGGTACGGGCGTCAAAGAGGCGGCCTTGCCGCGCAAAGTACAGCGCCCTTCTTCCTGCTTCCATCCCTGACGGTCCTCGATCAGGGCGATCGCCCGGTGCGCTGCATCGATGTCCCAGCCATCGCCTGCCTGCACCGCCTTGCCTGTCGCCGGGTCAATCCGGTTGACCATGATGTGAATGTGATCGTTGTCGGTGTTGGCATGGAGCGCCCAGATGGACTGACATCGCTCAAGCCCGAGGGTCTCCAGAAACAGCCCGACCGCCTGTTTCGCCTGCTGTGGATCAGGGTGCTCGTCCTTCTGCCACGAGAGGACATAATGTTCGATCGGATTGCGCGACCGCGGCGCACGCGCGGCCACGGCCAGCATCTCCATCTGCCATTCCGGTAACGCCGGCCCAACCAGGTTGAGACTGCCATAAGCCTCGACCTTTTCTCCGGCGAGAATAGCTTCAGCAGTATCGTCCATGTCGAGCACATAACCGGACAGAGCCGCGACACGGCCAGACTGACGCAGCTGCTCGACGTCGGCATCAACGATGTAATTCGACAGCGCCAGCACACGGGCAGCAAGCTGCCGTGTGGAGCCTCGCAGCTCCCTCTCCTGCGAGCGGATGCGCTTGACGATCACAGGACCAGTTCCTGGCGAGCCAGCCTCATAAGCTCCTGCAAGGCCGCCTTGAGATCAGCCTCAGTCACAGGATCTAACTTCCCTTGTCCGATAATTGTCCGCTCGATCGCAATCAGACTCCCCAAGGCCGCCAAAGCGACATGAACCGGACGCTCCCGGCCGAACAGTCTGTCGGCAATGAGGGTCGACACCGTGATATGACGCGCAGCCGCCTCTGCTGCCAACTGATCAGCTCTCTCGGCAGGCAGCCGAACCGACACGGTGCGTGTCGCTCCCTTGTCCTTTTTCTGTCGGACCGTCATTTCCCGCTCCCCACACCCTGCGAGAAGCTCCAGCGCCGAGCACGCACCCGGACATGTTTACATGTCCCATCCTGCATCAATTTTCCTTCACGACAGCCGACAGACATCGGCCACTCATTGGACAAAAACCGGCCGGACATCGGACGGACATAAATTAAAAGCGGTGAGCTTTTCATGACCCCTCCCGTTAGGATAGCAATGACCAACCCATAACGGGATAACCGCTCGCAAACCGGACAAAAGTTATTTCAAGTAATTTCAAGTTATTTCACTTGCAGATGGCTGTCTGGCCAGATGCATCTTGGCATGTCTTTTTGGGCTTCACTTTCGACAATGTGGAGACAAAAAATGCCCAAGCTTGAGACCTCAGATAAAATCGCCGAGCGGCTTCGTACCCGGCCCAGCCGAACAACGCGCACCCCGAGCGCGTCCACACTTGTGCGGACATACTATGACGAAATCTGTGCAGCTCGCTCCGCACCAAACGGGCTGTGCAAAACGTGGCAGGAAGTTGCCGAGGATCTATCC
>JAEZBH010000187.1 GCA_023427285.1 Pseudomonadota bacterium | reverse complement strand
GACTTCCGCTGAACCGTGAGCATCGCCGCCCACATGTCCCTTCCAAAAACCAACAATGAGAAAGAGCAATTCGACTTGATGTCTCACTTTCCAGTCCGTCCGAAGCGTCTCGTTGATCTGTTCGATCTGGGCCGTTTCGTCCGTCCCGGTGAGTGCGTCACCGCGTCGGGAGGCGGCTTATGACCCTATCCCAACCCAGAGTCAACAACCACAAACCAGAAATTTGAACTTTTTGCGAAACGCCACGACACAACACGCAAAATCAATGGGTTATCGATACGGATACGAGGCGTTGCAGGCGCTGCAATCCTCCCTTGGGCCGTAACAAAGCATCCCAAAACCCCTCGATCGAGAGACTCGCACAGGATTAATCCGTACAACTGAGGCGGCCAAACCGCCGATTCAGGCCGGAATCGGCGGTTAGCGCGGTGCTGATGGGCCCGGTGCGGATGGGGGCGGCGCCGCTGCGGGCGCGGTGGAGGTGGCCCTGAGGCCGCCCCCCAGCGCCACATAGAGCGAGACGGCATTGGCGAGCTGGGCCTGGCGGATCTGGACCAGCTGCTGCTCGGCCGCGAACAACTGGCGCTGGGCATCCAACACCTCGATATAATCAGCAACGCCGTTGCGGTAGCGCAGCTCGGCCAGCTCGGCCCGGTCCCGTTCCGCCAAAAGCCCGCGTTGCTGCGATGCGAACTGTTCCGCCAGCCAGCGCCGGGCGGCCAGCGCATCGGCAACCTCGCGAAAGGCGACCTGGATCGTCAGTTCGTAATTGGCAACGGCGATATTCCGGCGCGCCACTGCCAGATCGAGGTTGGCCTCGTTGCGTCCGGCATCGAACAGGGGCAACGCAAGCGAAGGCCCAAAGGACCAGGTGTTGCCCTCATCGCCGAACAGCTCTTCCAGCTCGGTGCTGGCAAAGCCGAAGAACGCCGTCAGGCTGATCCGGGGGAAAAAGGCGGCGCGCGCCGCGCCGATATTGGCATTGGCGGCGCGCAGCTGCTCTTCTGCTTCCAGAATGTCCGGGCGGTTGACCAAGAGGTCAGACGGCAATCCGGCGCTGATGTCGGCAATGATGCCCTGCTGCTCCAGCGGCATGGGTGGGGGCAGGTCCGTCGGCACCGGGCCGCCGATGAGGACCTGCATGGTGTTGCGGTTCTGGGCGCGCTGGCGTTCGATCAGAGCCAGCTCGGTCTGCGCTTGGGTCAGCAGGGTTTCGGTCTGGCGGTAATCCAGCGCAGAGGTCACGCCTGCCTCCAACCTTAGCCTTGAGATCTCCAGCGCCTCCACACGGCTGCGCACGGTCTGCTCCGCCAGCCTTATGCGCTCGGCAAACTCCCGGTCCGCCAGATATGCGGTCGCGACATCGGCAATCAGGCTGAGGCGGAACGAGCGCTGGGCCTCGATGGTGGCGAGATAAGTGGCGCGGGCCGCCTCGGTCAGGCTGCGCACGCGCCCCCAGAAATCCAGCTCGAACGCCGGAATGTTCACCCCGATCTGATACCGGCTGAAAGTCGCGTCGCTGCCGTCCTCAATGCCGTCCGTCACCACGCCGACGCCGCCCGACCCGCTTCGGCTGCGCGCGGCGCTGCCGTCAAGGGTCAGGTTGGGCAATTGGTCGGCCCGTTGAATGCGGTACTGGGCCCGCGCCTCATCAATCCGCAACACCGCCTGGCGCAGGTCCCGGTTGTTTTCCAGCGCCAGCGCGATGAGCCTTTGAAGGCGCGGATCAGTAAAGAACTCCTGCCAGCCGATGTCCACCGCCCGCGGGCCGTTCGTCTCGGGCATCAGATCGGCCGCAAAGGTCGGGGCGGTTGGGAGCGGGGGCTGCTTGTACTCGGGCTGGAGCGAGCAGGCGGCCAGAACCAGAGGCGGCACCAGACCAAGGGGAGCAAACGGCCTAGGCATGGTCGTCCTCCGTCAAGGGGCGCGCATAGGGCGGAAGCGGCGGCGGCTGGTCGGCATCCCCGTTCCGCCTGCGGCCCAGCCAGCGGCGCACGGCCACGAAGAACACGGGGATAAAGAACACGCCAAGGACGGTTGCGCCGATCATGCCGCCCATCACGCCGGTGCCGAGGGCGACGCGGCTGGCCGCGCCCGCGCCGGTGCTGATGGCCAGCGGCAACACGCCCAGAATGAACGCGAACGAGGTCATCAGGATCGGGCGGAAGCGCAGATGAACCGCCTCCAGCGTCGCATCGATCGTGCTGCGCCCCTCCGCTTCCAGGTCCCTTGCGAATTCCACGATGAGAATGGCGTTCTTGGCGGAAAGACCGATAATCGTGATGATGCCCACATTGAAGTAAACGTCGATCGGCAGGCCGCGCAGCAGAGCGGCAAGCAGCGCGCCCAGCACCCCCAGCGGCACCACGAGCAGAACCGCCAGCGGGATCGTCCAGCTTTCATAGAGCGCGGACAGCACCAGAAACACGATCAGGATGGAGAGGCTGAGCAGCGCCGGGATCTGCCCGGCGGAGAGTTTTTCCTCATAGGAAATGCCGGTCCATTCATAGCCGAAGCCGGACGGAAGCTGTGCGGCCAGCCGCTCCATCTCGTCCATGGCATCGCCCGTGCTGTAGTTCTCGGCCGCGCTGCCCGAGATATTGACGGACGGATACCCGTTGTACCGGTTCAGCTGGGGCGGCCCTGCCGACCACTGCGCCGTCGTAAAGGCGGAGAAGGGCACCATCTCGCCGTTCTGGTTGCGCACGCGCAGGTCAAGAATGTCGGTTGGCGTCATGCGCTGGTCCGCCTCTGCCTGAAGCAGCACGCGCAGCACCCGCCCTTCCCGGTTGAAGTCGTTGGCGTAGCCGGAGCCAAAAGCGATGGCGAGGGTGTTGTTGATATCGCCGATGTTAACGCCAAGGGCGCGCGCCAGAATCCGGTCAACGAGCACGCGCACCTGCGGGCTGTCCTGAAGTCCTTCCGGGCGCACGCCCGAGAGCACAGGGCTTTGCGCGGCAAGGCCGAGCAGCTGGTTCTGCGCATTGATGAGCGCGGTATGCCCCTGCCCGGTCCGGTCCTGAAGGCGGAAGCTGAAACCGCTGGCCGTGCCCAGTTCAGGGATGGCGGGCGGGCTCAGCGCGAAGATCATCGCGTTCTTGATCTGGGAAAGCACGGCCATCGCCTTGCCCGCCACGGTGGAGGCATGGTTCTCCCGGCCGGGCCGGTCATCCCAGTCCTTGAGGTCGATGAACATCATGGCGGCGTTCTGGCCGCTGCCGAAGAAGCTGAAGCCGAGAATGGAGATGATGCTCTCCACCTGCGGCTGGGACAGATAATAGTTCTCCGCCTGCTCGACGATGCCAAGGGTGCGCGACTGGGTTGCCCCCGGCTCCGCCTGCACCACGGTGATGAGATAGCCCTGATCTTCCTCCGGCAGAAAGCTGCTGGGCAGGGTCATGAACAGCCAGACGACAAGGGCCGACAGCAAGGCGAAGACCGCCATCCACCGCCCCGGACGGCGAATGAGCTGGCCGACGCGCCTTTGGTAATCGTTGGTTGTACGCCCGAACCAGCGGTTGAAGCCGTCGAAGAAGCGGCCCAGCCGTCCTTTCGATTTGGAGCCTTCATCGCCGTGGTGCTTGGCCGGTTTGAGCATGAGAGCGCACAGGGCGGGCGTGAGCGTCAGGGCGAGCAGCGCCGAGAAGGCGATGGAGAGCGCAAGCGTGACCGAGAACTGGCGGTAAATTCCGCCCACCGTGCCCGGAAAGAAGGCCATCGGGATAAACACCGCCACCAGCACCAGCGTGATGCCGATAATCGGGCTGACGATCTGGCCCATGGCCTTGTAAGTCGCCTCGCGCGGAGGCAGCCGTTCCTCCTCCATGATCCGCTCGACGTTCTCGATGACGACGATGGCATCGTCCACCAGAATGCCGATGGCCAGCACCATGGCGAACAGGCTCAGCACATTGATGGAATAGCCCAGCGCTGAAAGGCCAAGGCAGGCCCCCAGCAGCGCCACCGGCACCACGATGGTTGGAATGAGCGTGGCGCGAAAGTTCTGGAGGAACAGGTACATCACCAGAAACACCAGAAAGACCGCCTCAGCCAGCGTCTTGAGCACTTCCTTGACGGATATCTGGATGAAGGGCGAGGTGTCGTAAGGCACCCGCCAGGTCATATCGTCGGGGAAGTCCTGCTCCAGTTCGGCCATGCGCAGCTTGACGGATTCAGCCGTTTGCAAGGCGTTGGCGCCGGTGGCGAGCTGCACGGCCATGCCGCCCATGGGGTTGCGGTTGAGACGCGAGGTGGTGTCATAGGTCTGCGCGCCCAATTCCACCTGCGCCACATCCGCCAGCCGCACCGTCGAGCCATCCGGATCGGCGCGCAGGATGATCTGGCCGAATTCCTCGGCGGTCCGCAGCCGCCGCTGGTTGATGATGGTGGCGTTCAGCTGCTGCTGGGGCGTGCTGGGCAACCCGCCGATCTGCCCGCCGGCGGACTGGGAGTTCTGCTCCTGCACCGCCGCCAGCGCCTCGGCCGGAGACATGCTGAAGCTGGCCAGCCGTTCAGGGTCGAGCCAGATGCGCATGGCGTATTCCGAGCCGAACAGGCGCACATCCCCCACGCCCGGCACGCGCCGCAACTGATCGATGATGCGGGTGCTGGCATAGTTGCCAAGATCCAGCGCGCTGTGCGTGCCGCCCGGCGAGGTGAGCGCCACGATCAGCAGAAAGCCGGTTGAGGCCTGATTGACCTGAATCCCCTGCCGCCGCACTTCCTCCGGCAAGCGGGCTTCCACGCGGTTCAGCCGGTTCTGCACCTCCATCTGGGCGATATCGATATCCGTGCCGCTCTCGAACGTCACCGTAATGCTCACCGACCCGTTCGAGGAGCTGGTGGAGCTCATGTAAAGAAAGCCCTCCACGCCGTTCAGCTCCGGCTCGATGACGGCCGTGACGTTCTGCTCAAGCGTTTCGGCATCCGCCCCCGGATAGGTCGCCGAGATCGTCAATGACGGCGGCGCAACCGCCGGGTACTGCTCGATGGGCAGCGAGCGCACCGCCAGAATGCCGCCGATGGTGATGGCCAGTGCGATCACGATGGAGAAGATGGGCCGGTCAATGAAGAAACGTGCAAACATTGGCCTCTCCTGCCCTGACCCTTATTTGCGATCTGGCGTCGAGGCCTGACCCTCAGCCGTGCCTGCGGGCGGCGTTGCCGGTTCCGTTGCCGGTGCCGTTGCGGGTGCCGTCGCCCCTCCGTCCGAGGCGGCGGGCTGCGCCTCGACAACCTGCACGGCCATACCGGGTTGCACCTTCATGCGGCCATCCACAACCACGCGATCGCCCGCCTTCAGGCCTTCATTAATGATCCAGCCCGTACCGTACAGATCGCCCAGCCTGACCGGCCTCACCTCAACAGTGTTGTTCGCGCCCACCACCATCACGGTGCCTCCGCTGGCAGAGAGCTGAACCGCCTTTTGCGGCACGACAATGCCGTCGGGATTTTTGCCCGCCTCCACCCGCGCCCGCACGAATTCGCCCGGCAGCAGCACCCGCTGCTTGTTGGGAACGACTGCCCGCAGGCTCACGGTGCCCGTGTTGGGATCAACCGCCATGTCGAGAAAGTTGATGCGCCCCTGCTGCCCATAAACAGTGCCGTCCTCAAGAAGCAGCGTTACTTTTATATTCTTCAGGTCAGGAATGAGCAGGCGCCCGACCTCCATCTCCTTGCGCAACTCAAACAGCTTGCTGCTCGATTGGGAGAAATTGACATAAATGGGATCATGCTGCTCAACCGTCGTCATCAGCGTGCCCTGCGCCGCGCTGACGAGCGCCCCTTCCGTCACCTCAGCCCTTCCGGCCCGCCCGGCGATGGGGGCCGTCACCGTCGCATAGCCCAGATCGAGCTGGGCCTGTTCAACCTGCGCCTCTGCCGACCCCACATCGGCCAGCGCCTGTGCCAGCCGGGCCTGCGCCGCATCGAACTCCTGCTTGCTGATGGCGTTGCGCACCACAAGCGGCTCAAACCGCTCCACGTCGCGCGCGGCATTCTGCGCTTCCGCCTGCGCCCGGCGCAACGTGGCCTGCACCGCGTCCAGACGCGCCTTGAGCGGTCGGGGATCAATCTGGAACAGCGCCGCCCCGGCCCGCACATCCGTGCCTTCCACATACATGCGGCGCTCCACGATGCCGTCCACGCGCGCGCGCACTTCCGCCGTGCGCACGGCCTGAAGCCGACCAGGCAATTCCACGATGTTGGGAACCGGGGTGGTCTGGACCGTCTGCACCACAACTTCGGGCAGCGGCTGTGCGGGCGGCGGCTGCTTCTTCTCGCAAGACGCCAGCCCAAGCGCCAGCAGCCCCAGCATGACAGCGGCTCCAATCCGGCCGGTTCTGGACTGATCACGCAACCG
This sequence comes from Pseudomonadota bacterium, assembly GCA_023427285.1. Lineage (GTDB taxonomy): Bacteria > Pseudomonadota > Alphaproteobacteria > Sphingomonadales > Sphingomonadaceae > Pedomonas. The sequence goes on along the minus strand of JAEZBH010000187.1, from coordinate 4,316 downwards.
CATGCCGCCTCCATCAAACTGGAAATACCCGAGCTTGTAACGCTGCACCGCGCGTGCCGTTCAGCTCCCCCGGTGTCTTGCTGACCGCAAGCCACCGCCCGTTGCAGACCGGCAGAAGAAGAAAGAAGGTTCGCTCGGGGCAACGTTCCAGCCTTGGAATCGCTCCCAAGCCTGCCTGCGTTGAACCCATCATGACGAGCGATCCGGCCTTCCCGCCCCACAGCCCGTTGCAGGTCGTTGCAGGCCGAGCCGCTCGGCTCGTCGCAGGCGGCGCCCTGAAACCGTTACTGGTTAATATTATTTTCGGTATTAAAGTCGTTTTATTCTTGGACTAAATATTGTTTGCTGACCCTTGGACACACGATCCGGCAAGGTCGGCACGACAGTGATTGTCCTGCCGGTTGGCCAGAGAGGGCGCGCTCGCCTTGCCGGACCGAACAGCGGCAGGGTCAAGGACTGGAAAGGCAACGTGGCAGGACCGACAGCATCACCGCTAAGGCACCGGTTCGAACGGATGTTCGCAGGCAACTCCTCCAGGGCCCGCGTTCTCTGCCTGCTTGCCGTCGCGCTCGGCCTCATTCTCCTTGCCATACCCTCGCGCCTCAACCTGCTGCCGCCGACATCGCTGAAAGTCTGCCATGCCACGTCGCAGGCCGCTCTGTCGCCTGAACAGGCGCTTGGCGCAACCTACGCGTGCGAGGGCAAGCCGGAGCAATACGCCGACCGCTGGATCTGGCTGCGCCATGAGCTGAGCGCAGATCAACAAGGCTGGGAAGACTGGTCCCTCACCATCCGCAACACCCGGTTTGAGACCCTGAAGGTCTATTTCCACTTTGCGGACGGCACGAGCATTAGCCATCAGGTACAGGAGGGAGAGTTCCGCTCCTACTGGCGGCCGAACGGCTACCTTGCGTTCAACACCACCCGACATACCGCCCCGCTTGTTGCGATCACGCTCGGCATGGATCAGCTTGCCGCTTACGAGGTCGTTCGCCTCCGGCTGTCCACAATCTCCCAGATGGGCCTGACCGTCAGTCTGACCGTCCTCATTGCAGGCGCGGCCTTCAGCCTCTTGGGCGCATCCTTCATTTACACCCTCCTGCTTGCCTTCCTGAACGGACACAGGATCATGCTCTGGCATGCCGGATGGCTGGGCAGCATGATCCTGTGGGGCCTCGTCTGGACCCAGCTCATCCTGCTCGTCGCACCGGGGCTGGCAGGCGGCCCCATTGTCCGGCTCAACGCCCTGTTGTCGGCAACGGCGCTCACCATGGCCAGCCTCTACATGCTGGCCTCGCTGGAGCGCGGCTTGCTGCCCCGTTGGCTGATCCGCGCCTTTTATGCCATCGCCGCAACAAGCTTGGGCCTCTCTCTGCTCTGGTCGTTCGCCCCAAGCGGCACGGCAACGCAGGTCGCCTCGCTCTTCACGCTGTCCACGCTGGGCGTTTTGGGCATGGGGGTCTGCTCGCTGGTCATCGGCGTTATCAAGAACAGCGAGGCGGCGAAGGATTTTGCCCTGGCCTGGCTTCTGCCGGTGATTGCGGTTGCCACCTCCTACAATAATGTCTTTGCCTACCGCACGGGCATCCTCAGCGAACAGCTTCTGGTGCTGGTTTCCGGGGCCATGCAGGCGCTCTGGCTGTCTTATGTCGCCACCCGCAGTTTCGCGCATCTGCGCACGGAGCGCGATCAGGCCCGCGCCCGCCAGAACGAGCTGATGATCCTGGCGGAGACCGATCCGCTGACCAAGCTGTACAACCGCCGCGGCTTCACCGAGCGGTTCCGCAAGGAACTGGCCGCCGCAGAGGCGAGCGGCAGCCCGCTCGGCCTGATGCTGATCGACATCGATTACTTCAAGTCGATCAACGACACCTACGGTCATGATGTGGGCGATCACGTGCTGCAACGCATCGCCACCCTGCTCGACAGCCTGCGCGTGGAGCGCGGCATCGTTGCCCGGCTTGGCGGCGAGGAGTTCTGCGTGATCCTGCCCGGTCGCGGCGGCGACGAGCTCTACGCCGTTGCCGAGCGCACGCGCCGCCGGCTGGCCGAGGCGGACATGTCCATGATCTTCGACACGCCGGAGCGCAAGATCACCGCCAGCATCGGCATTGCCGACACGCTCCGCTTCCCCCGCTCCACCACCGGCGCGCTCCTCCGGCTCGCCGATCAGGCCCTTTACCACGCCAAGGCTGCGGGGCGGAATCAGGTCGTTGCCGCATCCGAGGCCACATCGGCGGCCTCAGTCACCCGGCGCCGGGAAGCCGCACAATCCGAGAACGCCTGACCCCTCAGGCCTCCTCCTCGCGCACAGTGTCACAAAACACGTCGAACAGGGCCTGCCGCAGCATCTCGATGTCGAACGGCTTGCGCAGCACGGGCCGGTCCGGCTTCTGCTGCAGGCTGTTGTCGCTGCATCCGGTCATCAGCAGCACCGGGACAAGCGCGTAATTCCGACGAATGATATCTTCCAGCTCCACCCCGTTGATGCCGCCGGGCATGATGATGTCGCTCAGCATGAAATCCACCTGCACTCCGGCGCGCAGATGCTCCAGCGCCTCCGTTGCATTGGCCGCGCGCACGACCCGATACCCCAGCTCGTGCAACATGCTGGCCGTCACGGCGGCAACGTCCGGGTTGTCTTCCACCATCAGGGCCGTGCCGCCGGGCAGCTCCCGCACGTCCAGCGGCGCGGCCTTGCCCGCGTGCGCCTCGCCCTGGCCTTTGCGGGGCACGTTGCGCGGCAGATAAAGCGTAAAGGTTGTGCCTTTCCACTGGGTGCTGTTCACGGTCACCGCGCCGCCGGAGCGCACGGCGAACCCGTAAACCTGCGGCAGACCGAGCCCTGAGCCGCTGTTGATGTCCTTGGTCGTGAAGAACGGCTCGAAAATCTTGTCGATGTGCTCGGGCGCGATGCCGCTGCCGGTGTCGCTGACGGCAATGGCAATGAATTGCCCGCGCAAGTGCGGCGCATCGCCATCGGGCAGCGTGACGTTGCGGGCGCTGATCGAAAGCCGCCCGCCCTGCGGCATGGCATCCCGCGCGTTGATCGCCAGATTGACCATCGCCAGTTCGAATTCGCCGGTGTCTATGCGCACGAGATGCAGGTCCGGCGCCAACTTGATCTCCAGATCCAGATCGCCGCGCAGCGAGCCTTCGATCAATTCCTTCATTTCCATGATCTTGCGGGCCGGGTCCACCACCACCGGGTTCAGCGGCTCGCGGCGGGAGAAGGCGAGCAGCTGGCGGGTCAGGTTGCGGCCTCTTTGCGCGGCATGGGCGATCGTGTCGATCGCCATCAGGTCGTCCGGCTCCTGCAATCGGCGGCGCAAAATGTCGGCATAGCCGTTGATGATCATCAGCAGATTGTTGAAATCATGCGCGACGCCGCCGGTCAGCTTGCCGATGGCCTCCATCTTCTGGGCCTGCGCCAGCTGTTCGCGCGTGAGCGAAAGCGCCAACTGGGCGTTGCGCTGGGCCGTCATGTCGCGCGTGACCTTGGCAAAGCCCAGATGCTGGCCGTCATCGTCGCGAATGGCATCGATCACCACGCTCGCCCAGAACCGGGTTCCGTTTTTGCGCACCCGCCAGCCTTCCACCTCATGGCGGCCATGCTTCAGCGCACTGGCGAGGGCGAAATCCGGAATCCCGCAATCCCGGTCCTCGGCGGAGAAGAACATTTCGTAATGGCGGCCCAGAACATCGGCTTCGCGGTAGCCCTTGATCCGCTCCGCCCCCGAATTCCAGCTGACCACATGGCCGCGCGGATCCAGCATGTAGATCGCGTAATCGACAACGGCCTTTACGAGCAATTCGAAGCGACGATCGTTGATTTGGGATATCGTCATGTCTCTCAGAGCCAGGTCCGCACCATCCAGGGAAAACGCAATGAAACACGTCCGAAAGAACTATAGATAGTTCTCTTGGCGTACAGGAACAGCAAACAGAGGAGCATTCGCGCCGTCCTGTCAAAAATCCCGCCGTCCTGTCAAAAATCCCGCCATCCTGTCAAAAATCATGGTCCGTCGCGCCATTGCACAGTGACGCTGGCCTTTCCAGAGCAGCCGGTTTACACCGCGCGCGAGTATCGCAAACCGGCATGATGCAAAAGGCAGGAGAGGACCATGGACCAGATCACCCTCACGCAACCGGATGACTGGCACCTCCACGTTCGCGACGGCGAGGCGCTGGCAGCTGTTCTGCCCGCAACGGCCCGCCAGTTCGGCCGCGCCATCATCATGCCGAACCTTGCCCCGCCGGTCACCACCACCGAGCAGGCGCTGGCCTACCGCGAGCGGATTCTGGCCGCCCGCCCC
>JAEZBH010000138.1 GCA_023427285.1 Pseudomonadota bacterium | reverse complement strand
CTGGTTGCCCACATGGCGCAGGACAAGAAGATGGAGGCGGGCCGCCTCACCTTCATTCTGGCGCGCGGCATCGGCAAGTCGTTCCTTGAGCGCAACGTGGACATGGCGCAGGTTACCGCCCTGCTCGACCGCCCGTCGGCGTAACGGGCGAGAGGCGGCACACTCGCGCATAAGGCGGCACGGAGGCACAGCATGACCCTGACTGACGCGGCTTTTCTTTGCGCGGCGGCGGCTCTGATCGTGCTGTCCGCCGTGCTTGAGGCCGCCAGAGCCGGACTCTTGAACGCGTCGGAAGCCCGCATTCACCGGCTGGCGCGGGAGGGCAATCGCAGCGCCCGCAAGACCGAGGTGCTGCTGCCGCGCAAAACCCAGCTGATCCGCGCCGCAGCATTGGGCACGGCGCTGTTCAACACGCTGGCCGCCGGCCTTGTCGCCGTTGCCTTTGTCGCCAGCTTCGGCCTGTGGGGCATCGCTTATGCTGCCCTGTGCGTCACGGCCCTCGTGTTCCTGTTCGCCATGGCCCTGCCGCGTGCGGTCGCGCCGGTGCGCCCGGTGCGCGTTGCCCTCCTGTTCGCGCCGTTCATGGCCGCCATCGTGCGCCCGCTGGTCGCGCCGACGGAAGGCGCTCTCAAGCTGGTTCGCTGGCTCCTGCCCAGCCTAGGCGTCAACCCCGGCGCTACAGGACCGGGAGCGGGCCGGTCAGGCGGGGGCGGGCGCGAACCCTCAGCGATTCAGGGCTGGGCGGGTCCGCTCGACGGCATGATCGACCTTGATGACGCCACCGTCGAGGACGTGATGGTTCACCGCAAGGCGGTCGAGATGATCGACATCGACCTGCCGCCCGCCCAGATCGTGCGGATCGTCACCAGTTCCCGCCACACCCGCGTGCCGGTTTATCGCGGTCATCCTGACAACATCATCGGCATGCTGCACAGCAAGAACCTGCTGCGCGCGCTTGCCAAGCGAGGGGCAACGCCCGCCACGCTCACCATCGGCAAGCTGCTGTCGCCCGCGTGGTTCGTGCCCAACACCACTTCCCTGCGCGACCAGCTCAACGCCTTCATCGCCCGCCGCACCCAGTTCGCTGTGGTGGTGGACGAATACGGCAGCCTTCAGGGCGTCCTGACGCTGGCCGACATCATGGCCGAGGTGCTGGGCGACATCACCGGAGAGCAGGACCGCATCGCCCTGCCGGGCGTCACCGAGCACGATGACGGCAGCCTGACGCTCGACGGCTCCGTCACCATCCGCGATCTCAACCGCCGCTTCGGCTGGGATCTGCCCGAGAGCAAGGCGACCACCATCGCCGGTCTGCTCATCCATCAGGCGCGCATCATCCCCGTCAAAGGCCAGCGCTTCACCTTCTACGGCCTGCGCTTCGATGTGCTGGAGCGCCACCGCAACCAGATCACCCGACTGCGCCTCACCCCCCTCGGGCAGGAAGCGCAAGCCACGCTTTAAAACCGATGGTTCTGGTTTTGCAGGGGCTCTGTGCCTGCCAAACAAATCTATACGAACTCAGCTAACGCCGTAATTTCAAACGGCTTGAGCGCATCGAATCGCCCGCGGCGCACCAGTTGCGGCCAGTCCGGGTGCGTGATGAGAGAGCGGCCAACGGCAATCATGTCGAACTCGTCCCGCGCCATGCGATTGAGCAGCTGGTCGATGCGCGTCGGCAGGCTGCGCGCTTGGGTAAACACATCCACGAAGTCGCCCGCCTGCCCCACAGAGCCCACGCTGATCGTCACCGCGCCGGTCAGCTTCTTGGCCCAGCCCGCGCAGTTGAGGCCATTCTCGCCATCGATCTCGGGGAATTCCGCCGTCCAGAACCGGCGCTGGGAGCAGTGCAGCACATCAACGCCCGCCGCCACCAGCGGGCCGAGCCAGTCTTCCATCTCCTGCGGGGTATGGGCCAGCCGCACCGTGTAATCCTGCTGCTTCCACTGGCTGATGCGGAAGAGAATGGGAAAGTCCTCCCCCACCGCCTGCCGCACCGCCCGCACCAGCTCCACCGCGAAGCGCGAGCGCTCCGGCAGCGTTGCCCCGCCATAGCGGTCGGTGCGCCGGTTGGTCCCGTCCCAGAAGAACTGGTCGATCAGATAGCCGTGCGCGCCGTGCAGCTCGATGCAGTCGAAGCCGAGCGTTCTGGCGTTCAGCGCGGCCTGCGCGAAAGCGGAAATGGTATCGGCCACGTCCTCCTCGCTCATCGCCTTGCCGCGCTTCACCCCCGGCATCACGAGACCGGACGGGCTCTCCGGCACGCCCTCCGGCTCGAAGCCCGCCACCGATTTGCTCTCAACCGAGCCGACGTGCCAGATCTGCGGCGCAATCGCGCCTCCAGCGGCATGGGTGGCGTCCACCACTTGCCGCCAGCCGTCCAGCGCCTCTTTTCCATACAGAAAGGGAATGCCCGACTCGTTGCGGGAGGCGGGGCGCTCCACCACCGCGCCTTCGGTCAGGATGAGCCCGACCCCGCCCTCGGCCCGCTTGCGATAGTAGTCAACATGCAGCCGCCCCGGAATGCCGCCCATGGCGAAGCCCCGCGTCATCGGGGCCATGACGATGCGATTGGGAAGCTTCAGCGATTTCACCTGAAGCGGCCGGAAAAGCACGTCGGTTGCAGCAGAGTAGGT
>JAEZBH010000077.1 GCA_023427285.1 Pseudomonadota bacterium | reverse complement strand
AGCCCCCACAGAGCACCGGCCCCAAGGCCGCTGAGCGTGCCAAGGAGAAGATTTCGGTCTGAACGCATAAGCCCCCCTCCGCCCCGCGCTATAGCGGAACGGCCCCTGTCCGTCTTGAGGCGATTGTTCGCCCGAACGGAAATACGGGGAATTTTCTTTTTGCAGGGGACACGGTCCCCTGCACCCCATTTTGCTTATAGGGCCGCGCCCGTCAGAGACCGCGCACCCGACCGATCAAGGAAATGACCCCCAGGAAACGCTGATTACGCATCAGCCCCGGGAAGCGGGAGATTCAACTCGCGGAAGACCTCAACGACCACACGCCCAATTTCATGCTGGATAATCGGCAAAACACTGGCCGTGTACACTGGCATCTTGGCCATGACAGAGCGGCCCGTGGGCGACTCATAAAAATCCGCAAGAGCCTTGATTTCCTCAGCCGTAAAATGAACGACAAGCCCTTCGACCGTCGCCTTCTCCAACAGTTCATAATCCGTCAGGGCAAGCATCCGCTCGGAGATGGCCGTGCTGATCTCGCTCGACCGGCCTTTGGCGATCTCCCGAACCACGTCTTCGATCATTCCTTTCATGGGCACAATCGCCAAATACCGCACCGCCTCTGCCCTGCGCTTTTCAGGCGTGTCCACTCCTTCTGCGGCCAAGGCCGCACCCACCGGCAAACACAGCATAATCGCTGCAATGACCCACGCCAAAACCCGCTTCATAACGTACCCTTTGCCCTTTGAATGGACCGTGCCCGCCAGCAGCACTTCAACAGACTGTCTCAAATGCGACCCTGAAAGCGAGGGGGGATCGGAAGGGGGTCCGCGACCCCCTTCCATTACGTTTCATTACTTGTTCAGCATCGCGTCGATCGCGCCGGTGGTTGAGGCATGGTAGGTCGGGCGGGCGGCAGCGTAAGCGCGCCTGGCGATGGCCACGCCCCAGTCGCCCTGCTCGGCCAGCCCCTTGTAGAGCGGGCGCAGGAACAGGGTGCGGCCAACGCTGCTCAGGAATTCCTCCAGCGCCGGCACGGCAGGCTCCCAGCGGTTGGCGATGGCCAGCTCCAGCCACGCCGTGCGCACGTAGGCATTGGGCGAGCGGGAGAGGTTGAACCTTTGGTCCAGCTCTGCCAGCCGTGCGGCAGACTGCTTGCGCGGCAGGTTATTCAGGAAGCGCTGCCACTCTTGCGTCGTCCAGCCGGAGGGCTGGATGGCGGAAGCCGGGCCGCCCGCGGCAAACGCCTGCGCCTGCGCATCAACCTTGGCCAGCGCCGCCGAGCGCTGGCGCACGGCGTTGCCGGGGATGCCGGTGCCGTAAGCCCACGCATCAAGCTGAAGCTTTTCCTCCAGCGCAGCATCGCCCTTGATAAGGTTCGCGCGCAAAACTGCCAGGAACCCGGCGGTGGTTTGCGGCTGGAAGGCGAAGCGGTCGAAGTAGGAAGTGAGGTAGGCGTCCCACGCCTCGCGTCCAACGATGTGCTCCAGCGTGCGCAGGAAGATCGCGCCCTTGATGTAGTCGATCTGCCCGGATTCCTCGCCGTCCGCACCGCGCAGGCGGGTTTCGGGCGCGCTCATGCCGCCCGCTTCCTCGATGGAGCGCAGCAGCACGTCCCAATCCAGATCCTCCTCCAGAACGGCGCGATCACGCCCGTACATGGCCTCCTGAATGCGGTTCTCGAAATAGCTGGTGAAGCCCTCGTTCAGCCAGCCGTCCGGCCAGGTGGCGTTGGTGACGAGGTTGCCCGACCAGCTGTGCGCCAACTCATGCGCCACAAGGTTCACGTTGGAGCGATCCCCCGTGATGAAGGTGGGCGTCAGGAAGGTGAGCACCGGGTTTTCCATGCCGCCGTAGGGGAAGGCAGGCGGCAGCACCAGCACGTCATACCGGCCCCAGCGGTAGGGGCCGTAAAGCCCCTCGGCCACTTCCACCATCTTTTCGGTATCGGCCAGTTCATGCGCGGCGCGGTCCAGCATGGAGGGCTCAGCATAAACGCCGGTGCGCGCGCCCAGCGGGCGGAACGCAAGGTCGCCTACAGCCAGCGCGATGAGATACGGCGGCACCGGCTTGTCCATGGAGAAGCGGTAGGCGCGCAGCCCCGCGCCTGCGGGCTCGCCATCGGGGGTCAACTGCTCCGCGCTCATGACGGCGCGCATGCCCTCGGGCACCACGAGACGGGCGGTCCACGTCTGGCGAATGCCGGGGCTGTCCTGCGTCGGCACCCAGCTGCGGTTGTGGATGGCCTGCCCCTGGCTGAACAGGAACGGCTTCTGCTTGCCCGCCGTGAGTTCGGGCGGCAACCATTGCAGCGCACTGGCACCCGGCTTGGCGCTGTAATGCACGATGATGCGCTGCCCCTCATTCCCTTGGGCACCATTCAGCTGAATGGTGAGCGGCGCGCCCTTCTCGGCATCAGCCTTGCCGATGGACCACTTGAGCGGGTTGCCCTTGTCGTCCGTCACTTTCGCCACGCCAAGGTTTTCGGAATCAAGAATGATCTCCTTTGCCCCCGGCTGGGCCAGCACGGACAGCGCCGCCGTGCCGGTGAGCGTCTGGCTGGCAAAATCAACTGCAAGGTCGAGATCCACATGGGTGACGCGGGCAATCTCGGGCCGGGCGTAGGTGAAGGTGTCCTTGGCCTCGGGCGTGGTCAGGATGGGCGCGACCGCTGCGGGTGCTGCCACCTGAGCGGCCAGAGCAAGTGCGGAGGGGGCAGCGCCAAGCAGAAGCGCGGCACAACCTGCGGCAAGAAGAGAGCGCATGAGGAAACGCCTTTCAGACGGAGCAAGAATATTGCGCCAACGGTAACGGCACAGCTCCGGCGCGGCAATGGGGGGAGCGGCTCACACCTTCTCTTCTTCCGGCAGACTGATCTGCGAGCCGCAGCGCTTGCAGAATTTGGCATCGGGCTCGTGATGATCGAGGCCGCAGCTGTCGCACGGGAAATAGATGCGCGTGGGCCGCACGATCGACTGGGC
>JAEZBH010000073.1 GCA_023427285.1 Pseudomonadota bacterium | reverse complement strand
GCTTCGCCGTGGGTTTGGCGGTCGGCGCTTGTGTAGGCGCAGCCGCCGTAGGGGCAGGCTGCGTTGGCGCGGGCTGAGTCGTTGCGGGCTGGGTCGGTGCAGGCGTAGGGGTAGCGTTGTCAAACGGAATCGGAGTGGGAAGTACAGGGTCTTCATCGTCGGCGGGCGGAACAAAATTATCATCGCAGTCGCCGTCACAACCGGCTGTATCGCCGAAATCATCCGAATCTGCGCCGATGCCGCCTTCGCCATCATCCGGAGGGGTGTCGTCGTAGGATCCGCCATCTGGGGCGGGGTAGCCGTCGATCAGATCTTGATATGAGGGATCCGCGCCATCTCCAAAGTCGTACGGTTCGGGGCCAGGGATAGACTCATCCAGCGCCATGTCCGTGCCCTGGGAAGGGTCGATGGGATCGACATACATCGAGTCATCCAGGTCAGCACTGGAAAGGTCTTCTTCATTCAGTGCACTTTCTTCGCCGTTAGCAGACTCATCACCGGCTGCGTTCTCTGCCAGGCGCATGTCACTTCCCACGCTTCCAATTTCGATTGGTTCTACCAACGCCTGGCTGTTCCGCGGGATGTCGAGCAGGACTGCTGCTAACAGCACGATTTCAAAAGCGATCCCAAAGCCCAGGAGACGCAGTATGAGCTTCTTCTTTTTGCGCATAATGCTCCTATTGTGGGTCTACCGGTTATGTGGTGACTGTCAACCACACCATAACCCATAGAAACCCATCTTGATCCTTTGCTGGGCGAACGAAACGGTCCAACAAAGTTCCAACAGCGCATGGCTGCATGTGTTTGATTGAAAAGGTCAGAGCGGCTGTACGCAATAAAACGGGAAAGGGGAACGTGCGCTGCACATTCCCCCTGATACGATGCAATCTACGATGTCGTTGAATTGTGATATAAGCGGCTCAACGATTGCTATGATACCTGTCATGGCAGGGAAATGGCGTAAAATATGCGTAAACACTGGCTTACAAAAATGTTTGTTGGCATCCTCTTTGAGCCAAGAAAAAGGGTGTGCGTTGATGGAGGCGGCCTTACCCATGAACGTACACCCGGCGAAACATCTCCGTTTGAATTCCGGTGTACAATTTTTACAGGAACCAACAGCCATGACACAACCCTTTTCTGACCGCACTGCACGGGATTTGCAAGCGCTGGGAGTACGCGAAGGCGGCGTACTGCTGGTGCATTCTTCGCTGCGCTCGCTGGGCCTTCCCGCGGATCTTCCCGCCGCAGAGCGGGCTGAGATCATCATCCACGGACTGCTTCAGGCACTTGGGCCAGCGGGCACGCTGCTGCTGCCCGCATTGAGCTACGAGACCGTAGGGGCGCATAACCCGGTGTTTGACGCGCGCAGCACGCCCGCTTGCATCGGCGCGCTGCCTGAATTTTTCCGCTGCGCCCCTGGTACGCTGCGCTCCATCCATCCCACCCACTCGGTGTGTGGCGTTGGCGCGAGAGCAGAGGAACTGCTAGCGGACCACCTGCATTCCACCACCCCCGTTGGGCCGGATTCGCCGTTTGCTAAGCTGCCGAAAATAGGTGGTCAGGTGCTGTTTCTGGGGTCTGGCCTGCGGCCCAATACCTCGATGCATGGTGTAGAGGAGCTGGTGGAACCGGAATACCTTTACGGCCCCGAAGTGGATTACCGCGTGATCCTCGCGGATGGCTCTGAGCAGACCATGCGCGTGCGAAGCCACAATTTTAAGGGCTGGGAGCAGCGCTATGACCGCATGGAAGGCGTGATGGAAAAAGGCCTTCGGCGCGGTCAGGTGCTGAGTGCGGACTGCTATTTGCTGGATGCAGCGGAAATGTGGGAAGCCGCGCTGCACACCATGCGGAAAGATCCTCTCTACTTTGTTGACCGGAGCGAATAATCATGCGCATCACTGGAACCTTCCTCGACGAAATCACCCACGATATCCCCAGCGCCAACTGGGGGCCGGAAGAATGGGCCGCCGACTTTGACGCGATGAAGGCAGTCGGCATCGACACGGTTATTCTCATCCGCGCCGGGCACCGCGACCGCATGACAATGCCATCCGAGGTGTTGGCGGCGCACCAGCCCATGCGTCCGGTCTACATCGACCTGGTGGACCTGTTCTTGCGCGAGGCCGAGCGTACCGGCATGACCTTCTTCTTTGGCATCTACGACTCGGGCCGCTACTGGCACCAGGGCCAGCCGGAGAAAGAGGTGGAGCTGAACCTGCGCTTTACCGAAGAGGTGGCGAAGAAGTACGGCGACCGCAAGGCCTTTGGCGGCTGGTATATGACCCACGAGATCCACCAGCACAACGAAGGCGTGACGCGGCTGATCGAAAAACTGGCCCGGCACGTGAAAGCGCTGAAAGACGTGCCGGTGCTGATGTCGCCCTACGTGCGCGGGCGTAAGCAGTTTGGCGATAACCCCATCACCCCCGCCGACCACGAGCGGGATTGGGACGAAATCTTCTCCATTCTCTCAGGCTTCGTGGATATCGTGGCCTTTCAGGATGGACAGGTGGACTTCTACGAGCTGCCCACCTATATGGAGATCAACACACGGCTGGCGCGCAAGCACGGGCTGCGGCCCTGGTCCAACGTGGAGTCGTTTGAGCGCGGCATGCCGATCAACTTCCTGCCGATCGACTGGCGCAACCTGATCTATAAGGTAGAGGTGGCGGAACAGGCGCAGGTGGACAAGCTGATCACCTTTGAGTTCAGCCACT
>JAEZBH010000225.1 GCA_023427285.1 Pseudomonadota bacterium | reverse complement strand
ACGACCTGAAGCCGATCCGCAGCTTCTACCTGAACGATCTTTGAAAGATTGAGATCACGGCGGATTAAAGCCGTCGCAGAAGAACTGGAGCAAAGGGCGCGGGAGGTCACTCTCGCGCTCTTTTCTTATGCCCCGCCCACCTCGCCTCTTCCCGCTGGCGTCAGTCCCTCATACGATTGCCGCTCTAAACCACCGGAACCCGCCATGGCCTCTCGATTAAAATACTTGCTCCTCGCCTGTGCCTGCGCAACGGGCATCGCCCTGCCCTTTGCCTTTGCCGAAAAGGCCCAGCCGACATAGTTCCTGGCGATGGTCGATGGGGAATCTCCGGCTGTTCGGAGCCTGACGGTGGGCGGCCTCAGCCTGATCTTCCGGCCCACGCAAGAAGACCCGGAGGCAGGCGAGGACGGCCCCTCGCAGCTCATTGTTCAGACGACCGCCAAGGCACCGGGGCTCACCCCCGCCGTCATTTCAAACAGCAGCTACCCGCCGGGCACCGTCCCCATCTACGCGGTCGTCAAGCTGGATGCGAAAGACCCGGTGGCGTCCCTCCTGGTCCAGGCCTACACCGGGGGTGCCCACTGCTGTAACGAATACAGCGCCATCGTGCCCGTGGGAGATGCGCTGAAGGTGGTGCCCATCGGCCTGTTCAATGGCGGGCCGCTTGATGAAATCCCAACCGATCTCGACGGCGACGGCCGGGTGGACATCGCGGTGCAGGACGATCGTTTTCTTTACGAATTCGCGCCTTACTACGCCAGTTGGGCACCGCCCATGTTCCTGAACGTGGTCGATGGCGAAGTTGTGGATGTCTCCACCCGCCCGGCGTTCCGCAAGGCCCTGGATGACTACGCCGCCGATGCCCTGAAAAGCTGCGAAGACCTCACCGAGGAGCACCGCAACGGCGCATGTGCTGTTTACGTCGCCATCAAAGCCCGTCAGGGAGCATATGCCCAAGCCCTGAAGCGTGTCAGCAGGTTCATCAATCGGGAGGCGCTAGACTTCCTGCCGGTCGGCTGTGCCGCCGATACCGGCGGCGGCCCCTGCCCGGACGACATGGATATCCGGTTTGAGTGGTTCGAGGATGCGCTCGATTACCACCTGAAGCGGATTGGCTACCTCCCCAAGGAAGCCCCTTCCAAGCCCCACGATTAGAGCCGCTTTCGATCAGATTGCAGCCCGCCCCGGAGCAATTTGCAATCAGCTTGAATTTGAAGGGAATGATGCGAGGGTCTCGGACCCTCGCGCTCCCATTTGTTTTGATCGGGCCGCGTCCTTCCTCACGCGCACGTCCCGAAAAACGAATAGGGGGTTGCAGGGGGATTATAGATCCCCCTGCATATTGAAAACAAACCCCTCTAACCGGCCATTGCAGTGCAGCTCAAAAGAAAAGCCCGGCCCCTCAGATGAGGAGCCGGGCCAATTCCTTGGCGAAACGCCTTCGGCCTTACTGGGCAGCGCCAGCCGCGCCTGCATTGGCCTTCTGCGCGGCGTAAGCGGCCCACAGATCAGCCAGCGGCTTCAGGTTGCCCGTCACCGATGCGAACACCGGAGCGGCCTCAGCCGCGCGGCCAGCGCCCACCAGGGCCATGCCGTAGCGCAGGTTGGCGTCAGCCGGATTCTTCACGCCCTTCTCGAGGCCGAGCTTGTAGAACTCGACGGCCTTGGCGTAGTTGCCATAGCTCATCCAGCCCTCGCCCACGGTGCCGGCAGCCATGTCGCCGGTCTTGGCAGCACGAGCTTCCTTTTCCAGACCCGGCATATCGCGAAGGTCTGCCGCGGCGTTGGTCCGTGCCATGCCCAGCAGTTCGTTGGCAGCCGCCTTGGCCTGAACGAAGATGTTGGCAGCAAGGCCCTTCTCGAGAATTGCCTTGGCTTCACCCGGGAAACCGCGCTTGCCGGCGATCTCCGCCATCTCGATGTAATCGCGCTCGCCTGCCAGGGCGTTGTTCGCCGCCTGGAGACGATAGCTGTCGAGGATCATCGGATCGGTGATGCCCGACTGATCGCGATACAGAACCAGCGTATCACGCCAGTTGGTCGCGTTCGGGTAGTTGCTAACCAGCGCAAGCAGAGACGACTGAAGGGCAGCGTTGTTCCGCGCCTGCATCGCAGCCTGCACCATCAGCTTGTAGGTGTTCTCTTCCGCCGGCTGGCCAATGCGGTTGCCGGTTTCGGCAGCCTGCTGGAAAGCAGCGATGGCGTTGTTGAAGTCACCCTGCTGGTAATAGATCCGGCCCATGTTGAGAACGGTCTCAACATCGTTCGGGTTGCTGGCCAGCACGGCCTTCGAGCGCTCGATCGCCTTCGGGAAGTCCTGCGCCTCGATGGCAAGGGCCACCAGGTTGCGCTGGATCTTCGGCAGCTCGGTCGCCGGGGTGTACTTGCTGGCAGCCATGTTCTCCAGCGCCGCTTCAATCAGAGCGTTGTCCTTCAGCTGAAGGCCGGTCTGGATCTTGAAGTTGCCGATGTAGAACATGTCTTCTTCGGTCAGGCCGCCCTTGGCTTCAACCTCGGCGATCTTGGCCTTGGCACCGGCAAAGTCGCTGGCCTGCACCAGCTTCTGGATCTCGCCGAGATCCTTCTGTGCCTTCTTGCTCGGCTTGGGCGGCTTCGGGGCCTCGTCCTTCTTCTGGGCCACCGCCGGGGTCGCAACGACCGCTGCGCCCGTCATCGTCATTGCAGCAAGCACAAGCGCGGACGCCATCGGACGAATGCGTGATTTCAACATGCTTGGTTACCTCCCACTGGGTCGCTTCCCTGAAACAACCTGTCCTGAACGCACATGGGGCCGGTTGTACCGGCCCCACGCTTAACCCGTTATGAACCCTGGCATACGCCAGTGTCGAAACTCGGCTTACTGAGCGTAAGCCTCGTTACCGACGAAGCCCATCTTGGTCACACCTTCCGTCTGAGCGGCGGCAAGCACTTCATCAACGATTTCGTACTTTGCCTGCGCGTCAGGGCGGATGTGGATTTCCGGCTGGTTCGGCTTGTTGGCCGCCTGACGGAAATACTCCTTCGCCGTAGCAAGGTCGATCGGATTACCATCCCAGTAGATCTGGCCGAGGAAATCGACCTCTACCCGGTGGATGACCGGCTTCTCAATCTCCTCCACCGGAGGCGGATTGGTGTTTTGCTGCGGCATATCCATCTTCACTGCGTGAGTCTGGATAGGAATGGTGATGATGAACATGATGAGCAGAACGAGCATCACGTCAATCAGCGGCGTGGTGTTCATTTCGCCCATCGGGGCGTCGTCACCACCACCTTCGCCAACGCTCATTGCCATAGTCGTTACTCCTCGGATCCGATGCGTCAGCGTGCGGTGATCGTGCCTGCCGGCGGTTCGGAAATGAATCCGACCTTCGGAATGCCTGCCATCTGCACGTTGAAGATCACACCACCGATGTACTGATACGGCGTGTTGCGGTCACCGCGGATATGGACTTCCGGAATGGGCTGACCAGCCTGAACGGCATCGATCACCCGAACCTTCACCATTTCCCGCAGTTCCGACTTCCCGCCCTTGATCAGCTGGGCACCCCAGTAGACGTTGCCATCCACATCGACGGAAATGACGATGTTTTCAGGCTTCGTCTGAAGCGGAATGCTTGCCACCTTCGGCAGGTCCACCGGTGCAGTTTGAATCACGACCGGAACGGTGATGAGGAAGATAATGAGCAGCACCAGCATGACGTCGACGAGCGGCGTCGTGTTGATGTCCGACATTGCCTTGCCGTCACCATCCCCGTCTGATCCGAAACTCATAGCCATGGGATATTCTCCCCGTGGTGAAATTGACGAGTGGGCGGCTTACTTCTTGGCAGCCGGTGCAGCGGCAGCCGGAGCGGCCGGAGCAACGCGCGAACCCGACATCAGGAATGCATGCAGGTCAGCAGCAAAGTTGTTCAGGCTGTCCATGATCGCCTTGTTGCGGCGGGTCAGCCAGTTGTAGCCCAGCACCGCCGGCACAGCGACGGCCAGACCGATTGCGGTCATGATCAGAGCTTCACCGACCGGGCCGGCAACCTTGTCGATCGATGCCTGACCGGACATGCCGATGTTCACCAGCGCGCGGTAAATACCAACCACGGTACCGAACAGACCGATGAACGGTGCGGTAGCGCCGACCGAAGCCAGGAACGACAGGCCGCCCTGCAGGTGGCTGTTGATCGCGCCGACCGAACGCTGCAGCGACATGGTCACCCACTCGTGCTGGTCGATCTTATCGGTCAGGCGACCTTCGTGGTGGTCAGCAGCACGCAGGCCATCATCAACAACCTGGCGGTATGCCGAGTTCTTGGCCAGCTTTGCAGCGCCTTCCTTGAGGCTGCCGGAGGTCCAGAACTTCTTGTCGAGTTCCTTGCCCTGCTTCAGGATCTTCGACTGATCCCAAGCCTTGGTGAAGATGATGTACCAGGAAACAAGCGACATTACGGCCATGATGCCAAAAGTAGCCTGGGCGACAATGCCGCCCTGCTCCATCGCAGCGCGGAAACCGTACGGATTGTCAACGGCAACCTGTTCCATTTCGAACTTCCTCTTTTAAATTCGTTTCTCGGCTTTGTAGCTCAATATGCCTGCGATCAACGCGTGGTGATCTGCCACCGGACGTTCTGCGTCTTCGTCTCTGCAACCGGGGCACCGTCAACGGTGGCCGGCTCAAAGCGCCAGCGGCGCTGAATGATTTCGCAGGAACGTTGGTCAAGACGCGGGAAGCCGGAGCTCTCCACCACCGAGCACTCGGTGACACGACCATCCGTGCCAACGACGAAGCGAACGCGAGTGACGCCCTCTTCCTCTGCACGCAGCGAGGCGGACGGATAGTCCTCTTCGCCGATCGTGTTCCGGCGGCTGCCCTTTGCGGCCACGCGCTTTACGGGCGCAGCAACAGGAGCCGGCGGTGCCGGTTGACTAACCACAGCAGGCGCAGCCTGCTGGACGGCGGTCTGGGTGGTGATCACGTTTTGGACCGGCGGCGGCGGCAGCTCGATCGGCAGATCGGGCGGCGGCACGTAGGGCGGGATTTCTACCAGCTCTTCAGGCGGCGGCGGTGGTTCATCCTCTGGCGGCGGAGCTTCCTTGATGTCGGAAACTTTCATCGGTTCCAGAATGGTTTTGACGAACTTCGGCGCCAAGCCGGCAGAAAACGCCCAGCCGAGCATAATATGGATGACGATCACGACGCTGAGCGCGCCGATCCGTCCTTTACTCATTTGCTGGTCAGTGTACGCCATCGAAGGGGGTCAGCTCCTCTCCCATGAACTGAGATAATCCGTCCTGGTAGTGCCACAGTCCATGTCTGTCCTCTGCAGGCCGCAGCTCACACCAAAAACGAAAAGTGGACGTCCGCCGACAATTCGCCGGACCCCCACTTACCCCGAGTAGTAGCCGCGACGGTTCGCTGTCGCAACCGCTTTTTCAAATGGTAAAAAGGCTCGAAACTGTCTTTGGAGACAGGCTGGAAACATCGAACGGGTCGCACATGCAGTGTCCATTGCCACCTACAATGCTTGACTTCACAGACGTCTGCGCGGTCAATCCCGGCAAGATGTTCATTGCAAAACAAGGCTTAGCCCGTCAGCAGGGCAAGCCGAGCGTACACAGCAATAAGCTCATTTGGAGCCTTAGCCCGAAGGAGAAGGGAACCGATGGTGTCGATGCGACAAGCCGTTCTGAAGGCGCGGCAAAAAGTAATTCACTCCAGCCTTGCCAGCGCGCTCATCCTTGCCAGCGGCATGGGAGTGGCCCTTACCGGCTCCGCATCGGCGGCACAGGATTCGGCATTAGGGGCAACGACAGCGACAGCGGGGGGCCCGGCCACCTACCCCCTGATCGCCAATCTGACCCTGGGGTCTGATGTCGTTCTGACCGGAACGGTGCGCAAAATGGAACGGCTTGCCGGACGCGACACCCTCTCGGCGCCGGAGGGCTTCAGCCGCCACCTCATGACCGTCACGGTGACCGGCGTGCTGCTGGCGCCGCGCGCCGTGCCGGGTGAAATCACCTATGTCTGGGATGCGGCCGATGCCACATTCGGCAAGCGCCCCAAGCTGAAGGGCGAGCCCGTGCTGCTGTTCCTGCGCAGCGTGCCCGGCAATGACCGCGCCTACCAGCTGACGGCCCAGAACGGCCAGATCCTTGGTCAGGGTGCAGCGGTCGACATGGTTCGCGACGTGGCGGCAGATCCGATTCGATCGTCCGGTTTCGGCCATCGCGTCACCGGCGTTGTCGACGCCACCCGCCTGCAACGGGCGAGCGATGAAACGTTCGGCACGCACTTCTTGGTCGAGACCGCCTCCAAGGGCCTGATGACCGTCAGCGTGCCGGAAGGCTCCCGCGCCCGCACCATTCTGGTCAGCCTGCCGGATACGCCGGATCACAGCACTCCGCTGAAGCGCAACTCCCTGCCCGGCTACTTCCTCGCCTGCGGCCTGCCGGAGACGCTGCCGGAGCCTGTCCTGCAAACGGCTGCCGCCATTGGCGATCTGAACGCCGTGCAGGCCGATTACAAGTATCTGCGGGAAACCGTGGGGCCATGCCAGTGAGCAAGGCAACCGCAGGCACCGTACTCGTCACCGGCGCAGGCCAGCGAATCGGCCATGCCATTGCCCTGGCGCTGGGCCGCGCCGGGTGGCGCGTCGCCGTTCATTACAACACCTCCGCCGGCCCGGCGGAGGAGACGGTTGAGGCCATCCGCGCGGCCGGAGGCCATGCCGCCGCCGTTCAGGCCGACCTTGGCAAGGACGAGGAAACCGCCGCCCTTATCGAGAAGGCGGCGCAGCGCGTCGGCCCCCTCACCGCACTCGTCAACAATGCCTCGATCTTCGAGCACGATCAGTGGGATACGGTCACCCGTGAAAGCTGGGACCGAAATCTCACCATCAACCTGTGGGCTCCCTTCCGCCTGTCGCAGGCCTTTGCGCGGCAAGTGCCTGCCAGTCAGCAGGGGGCGATCGTCAACCTGATCGATCAGCGGGTCTGGCGGCTGAACCCGGACTTCACCAGCTACACCGTCAGCAAGACCGGCCTGTGGACGCTGACTCAAACCCTTGCTCAGGCGTTGGCTCCCCATATCCGCGTCAACGGCGTCGGACCGGGCCCCGTCCTGCAGAGCATCCATCAGTCATCAGAGCATTTTGAACAGGAAGCCTCCGGCGTTCCCCTCAAGCGCTCGGTCAATCCTGAAGAAATTGCCGATGCCGTGCTGTTTCTTCTCCGCTCTCAGGCCATCACGGGGCAAATGATCGCCGTTGACAGCGGCCAGCACCTTGGCTGGGCCACCCCCGACTTTATTGGAGCCTGAACCATGACGAGCAGCCCTCCCCCCCAGACGGGCCACGTCTCCCTTTTGCCAACCCAAACCACCCGCCGGGTCTTCGTGCGCGATCTTCTGGTGGACGCTGAACTCGGCGTTTATGAGTCCGAGAAAGGCCGCACCCAGCGTGTGCGCCTGAACCTTGACGTCACGACCGATGCCTCCCGCCCCCACGATGACGATATCGGCAAAGTGCTCTGCTATGCCGAGCTTGCTGATGGCATGCGCCGCATTCTCGCCAGCCGTCACATCAATCTGGTCGAAACCATTGCCGATGAGATTGCGGCCTTCGCGCTCAGCTACCCCCAGGCTCTGCTCGTGACGGTGCGCGTCGAAAAACTTGAAGCCGTCGAGGGAACCGAAGCCGTTGGCGTGGAGATAACACGCGCCCGTAACGGCTGAGTGCGGCCCTGATCGTGAGGGATGTGTAAAGACAAGTTTTACACATCCCCGCAAAGCCGCAGTGTATCTGGGAAATTCTGCCTTTCAGAATGTTCGCGCGGGGCGCGTAACACTGTTGACACAAACAAACCCGTTTTCTTTCAACAACTTAGACAATATGCACAAAAAATGGGCAACGGGCAGGGAATGGCAGAGTTCTGCGGCTTTGGGCAACATGCCAACGGTATGCCCACAAACTTATCCACAGGGTCCGTGGATAAGTTCACAGCATCAAATCGAAGCCTGACAGCAGGCTCGATTCGTTCCCGTCCGAAGTTTTCAGGCGACTAGGGCAAATGACCCAAGCTGCTTATATTGGCGTCTATGAGTAACTCCTCCCCCACCGACCGTTTCTCGGAAGCTCAAGCCATTTCCATCGTTCAGGATGGCGATACGCCAGATCTGGAACGGGGCGTCTCGGTCATCCGCGAGGTGGTGCGCACCCTGCCCACCCGGCCGGGCGTCTATCGCATGGTCAATGCGCGCGGCGATGTTCTCTATGTCGGCAAGGCCAAGAGCCTGAAGCAGCGCGTCGCCAGCTACACGCAGGTGAACCGCCTGCCCGTGCGGCTTCAGCGCATGGTGTCGCAGACCCGCTCGATGGTTGTAGTCACAACCCACACCGAGGCAGAGGCGCTGCTGCTGGAAGCCAACCTCATCAAGCACTATCGCTCGCCGTTCAACGTGCTGCTGCGGGATGACAAAAGCTTTCCCTTCATCGTCCTGCGCGAAGACCATGACTTTGCCCAGATCAGCAAGCATCGCGGCGCGCGCGCCAAGGGCAAAGCCCACTACTACGGCCCCTTCGCCTCGGCAGGCGCGGTGAACCGCACGCTCAACACGTTGCAGAAGGTGTTTCTGCTGCGCTCCTGCACCGACAGCTTTTTCAGCAACCGCTCCCGCCCCTGCCTCTTGCACCAGATCAAGCGCTGCTCGGCACCCTGCACGGGGCGCATCGATGCAGAAAGCTATGACGGGCTGGTGCGAGACGCCAAGGCGTTCCTCTCGGGCCGCAGCCAAGACGTGCAGAAGCGTCTGGCGGCCCAGATGGAAGCAGCGGCCGAAGCCCTTGATTTCGAGCGCGCCGCCGTGTTCCGCGATCGCCTGAGGGCGCTCAGCTTCATTCAGCAGGAGCAGGGCATCAACGCCGAGAGCGCGGGCGATGCCGATGTGGTCGCCGCCTGCCAGAAGGGCGGCGTCACCTGCATCCAGATCTTCTTTGTTCGCGGCGGCCAGAACTGGGGCAACCGCGCCCTCTTCCCGCGCCATGACAAGAGCGAGACGCTGGAAGACGTGGTTTTCGCTTTTCTTTCACAGTTTTACGAAGACAAGCTGCCGCCGCGCCGCATCCTGCTCGACCGCGAATTGCCCGAGATGGATCTGCTGACCGAGGCGCTGTCCACCCGCGCGGGACACCGTGTCTCGATGGAGACTCCCCGCCGGGGCAAGCTCGCCCAGCTTATCGAACTCGCCTCCCGCAATGCCAGCGATGCGCTTGACCGGCGCATGATCGAATCCACCAGCCAGGCGCGGCATCTGGCCATGCTGGCCGACGTGTTCGATCTGGAGGGCCCGCCCCAGCGGGTGGAGGTTTACGACAACAGCCACATTCAAGGCACCAATGCCGTGGGCGGCATGATCGTGGCCGGACCGGAAGGCTTCCGCAAGAACGCCTACCGCAAGTTCAACTTCCGCTCGACCGAGCTGAAGCCCGGCGACGACTTCGCCATGATGACCGAGATGCTGACCCGCCGCTTCGCGCGCCTTCAGGAGGAAGATCCCGACCGGAGCAAGGGCGACTGGCCCGACCTCGTGTTCATCGATGGCGGCAAGGGCCAGCTGAATGCGGCGCTTGCCGTGCTGGAAGACCTCGGGATCGAGGACATGCCCATGGTCGGCGTCGCCAAGGGGCCGGACCGCAATGCCGGGCGCGAAGTCTTCCACCTGCCCGGCGGTCGGGAAATGACGCTGGAGCAGAACAGCCCCGCCCTGTTCTTCATCCAGCGCCTGCGCGACGAGGCTCACCGCTTCGCCATCGGCAGCCACCGTCAGAAGCGCGCCAAGGACATGACCAAAAGCCCGCTCGACGACATCCCCGGCATCGGGCCGGGCCGCAAGCGCGCCCTGCTGCTGCACTTCGGCACGGCGCAGGCTGTTGCACGGGCGGGCGTGAATGACCTCACCAAGGTTGATGGCATTTCCACCAACATGGCGCAGGCCATCTACGACCACTTCCACCCCGTGCGCTAAAACAGACGACCCGCCTCAATACGAAACGGCGGGGGAATGCAGCGCACATTCCTCCGCCGTTTGCCCGCCCTATGCCCCCTTACGCCCAATCCCTCGTCAGGAACTGAGGGCGGCCTCTTGCTTCTCTTTTTGCTCCAAATGCCTCTTGGCTTTGCGCAACTCGAGCATGTTCTGGTACTCGCCCTGCCCGACGTTCAGGAACGCCTCCGCCACCTGAATGCTGTTGCCGTACATCACTTCATACTTCAGGGCCTGATTCATCAGTTCGTTGGACATCCGGTTCCCCTCCATCCGTTCGGCAACGATTGCCTCGTGCAAATTCGCCCTGTCGGATCGAACCGGCAGTGCTGCCAGCTTGGCCTGCTGCTCGGTCAGGTTGATCGTCACGTCCTTCGTGGCCAGCGATGCGAATGTTCTCAAATGCTGGTTAAGCTCCCGATCCGCCACCTTCTCGAAGGCTGCGGCGACCTCTGGATTTCCCCTCGCCCGGGCCTGGAGCGCGAATAGCTTATATTTTTCAGCCTCATAAAGCTCTTTTCGCATGGCATCAGCCAGGTCATTCTCAACCAAGAGGAAATTGTTCAGCCCCTTGGCTTTGCCCTCGCCCTTCACCACGAGGAACTCGTCCGTAACAACCACCTCTTCCTGAACGACGACTTCTTCCCCAGTCGGGGCAACGCTGCCAGACGCTTCCTGAGCAAGCGCAACATGCGACGATCCCAGAAACACGCCTGCAATCATACCGAACAATAGGTAACTACGTGGCAGTACACTCATTACACCCTCCAGAACTTGCGGGGCCATCGGAGGATAAAGCCGGGCGTTTCGTAATTATTTTTATTAATTGTTTTAGCGACTTACGCCGCCTTTAAACCTGATGGAACCATTTAATACGGAAAGAACCAGCACAAAGGATTAAAGTTCCTCAAATTCTAAACAACAATCTCGGCCATTATATTAGCCGCGATACTTTTCCACTCCCTGCACATCAACTTCGCCCCCTGCATATCGCCGCCCTTTCAACGGGAACGGCCGCGCCCCTCCCTCAGGAAGGACGCGGCCGTTCAGACCAAAGCGCCATACGCCCCGGATTTCCGGGGGCAACTGCATGTCACCCCCGGAGACCCGCGCTCTTACTTCTTGGCCAGAGCCGCCTGTGCAGCAGCCAAACGGGCGATGGGCACGCGGTAGGGCGAGCACGACACGTAGTCGAGGCCCACGCTCTCGCAGAAGCGGATCGAGGCCGGATCGCCGCCATGCTCGCCGCAGATGCCCAGCTTGATGTTGCTGCGGGTCTTGCGGCCGCGCTCGGCGGCAATCTGCACCAGCTCGCCGACGCCCTCCACGTCGATGGAGACGAACGGATCCTTGGCGTAGATGCCCTTGTCCACATAGGTGGAGAGGAACCGGCCCGCGTCGTCACGGGAGATGCCCAGCGCCGTCTGCGTCAGATCGTTGGTGCCGAACGAGAAGAACGCCGCATGTTCGGCGATCTCGCCCGCGCGCAGCGCAGCGCGCGGCAGCTCGATCATGGTGCCGACCATGTAGTCCAGCGTGGTGCCTGTCTCAGCAAAGACGGCAGCGGCGGCTTCCTCCACCACCTTCTTCATCAGCGCCAGTTCCTTGGGCGTTGCGACCAGCGGGATCATCACTTCCGGAACCACGGTCTCGCCGGACGCCTTGGCCACCTGCACGGCGGCCTCGAAAATGGCGCGGGCCTGCATCTCGTAGATTTCCGGGAAGGTCACGCCGAGGCGGCAGCCGCGGTGGCCAAGCATCGGGTTGAACTCGTGCAGCTCATTGGCCCGGCGGCGCAGCGATTCCACGGAAACACCGGCCTGCGCAGCCACTTCCTCGAATTCCTCCTCCTTGTGCGGCAGGAACTCGTGCAGCGGCGGATCGAGCAGACGGATCGTGACCGGCAGACCGGCCATGATGGTGAAGATCTGCACGAAGTCCTCGCGCTGCACCGGCAGCAGCTTGGCCAGCGCGGCGCGACGGCCCGCCTCGTCCTCAGCCAGGATCATCTGGCGCACGGAGACGATACGGTCAGCGTCGAAGAACATGTGCTCGGTGCGGCACAGACCAACGCCTTCCGCACCGAAATCGCGCGCAGTGCGGCAATCCAGCGGGGTTTCGGCGTTGGCGCGCACCTTCAGGCGGCGGTAGCGGTCGGCCCAGCCCATCAGGGTGGCAAAGTCGCCCGCCAGTTCCGGCTGGATGGTCGGCACGGCGCCGATCATCACTTCACCGGTTGCGCCGTCGATGGTGATGACGTCGCCCGCCTTCACCTCACGACCGTTGCAGCGCATCACCTGCGCCTTCATGTCGATAGCGAGCGTGCCTGCGCCCGACACGCACGGACGGCCCATGCCGCGCGCAACCACTGCCGCGTGGCTGGTCATGCCGCCACGGCTGGTGAGGATGCCACGTGCCGCGTGCATGCCGTGAATATCTTCCGGCGAGGTCTCGATGCGAACCAGAATGACGTCCTTGCCCGCGTTGGACAGGCGCTCGGCCTCGTCTGCGGTGAACACGACAACGCCCGATGCCGCGCCCGGAGAAGCGGGCAGGCCCTTGGTCAGCACATCGCGCGGGGCCTTGGGGTCCAGCGTCGGGTGCAGCAGCTGGTCCAGCGCCTGCGGGTCAACGCGCAGAATGGCTTCTTCCTGCGTGATCAGGCCCTCGTTGGCCATGTCCACGGCGATCTTCAGCGCGGCCTTGGCGGTGCGCTTGCCGCTGCGGGTCTGGAGCATCCACAGCTTGTTGCGCTGCACCGTGAACTCGATGTCCTGCATGTCGCGGTAGTGCTTCTCGAGGATATCGAACACGTTCGCGAGCTGCTGGTAGGTCTCCGGCATCGACTCTTCCATCGACGGCGCGGTGGCCCCTGCCTTTTCACGGGCAATCTTGGTCAGGTACTGCGGCGTGCGGATACCCGCCACCACGTCCTCGCCCTGGGCGTTGATGAGATATTCGCCGTAGTAGGCGTTCTCGCCGGTGGACGGATCGCGGGTGAAGGCAACGCCGGTTGCCGAGTCCTCGCCCATGTTGCCGAACACCATGGCCTGCACGTTAACGGCAGTGCCCCAGTCTTCAGGAATGTCATTGAGGCGGCGATAGACCTTGGCGCGCTCGGCCTGCCACGAACCGAACACGGCGCCGATTGCGCCCCACAGCTGGTCGCCCACATCCTGCGGGAACGGGCGGCCAAGCCCTTCGGCCACCAGCTTCTTGTACACATCGACCAGAGCCTTCCAGTCGTCTGCGTCGAGATCGGTGTCGAGGCTGACGCCCTTCTCTTCCTTCAGGATCTCCAGCTGCTCTTCGAACAGGTAGTGGTCAAGACCAAGCACCACGTCCGAATACATCTGGATGAACCGGCGGTAGCTGTCCCAGGCAAAGCGCGGGTTGCCGCTGTTGCTGGCCAGACCTTCAACGGTTTCATCGTTAAGACCGAGGTTGAGAACGGTGTCCATCATGCCCGGCATGGACACGCGTGCGCCCGAGCGCACGGAGACCAGCAGCGGGTTGCCCCGATCGCCGAACTTTGCGCCGACAGCGGCCTCGATCTTGGCGAGCGCCTCCTCGACCTGAGTCTTCAGCTCAGGCGGGTACGTCTCATTGTGATCGTAATAATAGGTGCAGACCTCGGTCGTGATGGTCAGCCCAGGCGGTACCGGCAGGCCGATGGAGGCCATTTCGGCCAGATTCGCGCCCTTGCCGCCCAGAAGCGTCTTCTGGCCTGCATTGCCTTCAGCCACCCCGGCGCCAAAACTGTACACCCACTTGGTCATGATCGTGCTGCCTCCGCTCGCGCAATAGTAACTTTGCTGCACCGCAGCGAAGTTACGCGCATTGAAATGCCGGTGAACCCGGAAAAGTCAACCCGGCAGTTGTGAAAGAGGCGGCCGAAGCCGCCTCTTTGCACCTTGATTACGTCTCGTTTTACCCTTCGATCCGCGCAAAATCGGCTACCGTGTGTACGGCGGCCCGCAGTTCGTTGAGCAAATTGAGCCGGTTGGCTCTGACGAAGGGATCGTCCGCGTTCACCGTGACGTGATCGAAGAACGAGTCGACCAGCGGTCGCAAACCAGCCATGGCCGACATCGCCCCGCTGAAGTCTTCGGCCCTGATGAAGCCGTCCACCTCGCCGCGTGCGCCCGAGAGCGCTTCATACAGGGCCTTTTCTTCACCCTGCGTGAACAGCCCGGCATCGACGGCCCCGTCGAAGCGCCGTCCGTCCTTCTTTTCCTCGATGCGCAGGATGTTGGCTGCACGGCGGTAGCCCGCCAGCAGGTTCGCACCATCCTCGCTCTCAAGCAGCCCTGCCAGCGCCGTCACGCGGGCCAGCAAGCGCACAAGGTCATCCTCGCCGCCAAGGCTGAACACGGCATCGATCAGATCGTGCCGCACGCCCGCCTCGCGCTGCTGAACCTTCAGGCGGTCCGCGAAGAAGTCGAGCAGCACGCCGCCCAGACCCTCATCCCCGCCCTTCACGTCGAGCGAGGCGCGGGCCTCACCCAGCACCGCCAGCAACGGCAGGCGCAGGCCGTTCTCAAGGATCAGGCGAATGACGCCCAGCGCCGCGCGACGCAGCGCATAGGGGTCTTTCGAGCCGGTCGGCTTCTCGTTGATGGCAAAGAAGCCGACGAGCGTGTCGATCTTGTCCGCCAGCGCAACGGCAATGGAGACCGGCGCGGTCGGGCAGGTGTCGTTCGGGCCAACCGGGCTGTAGTGTTCGCGGATCGCGTTCGCCACAGCCTCGGGCTCGCCCTGAGCCTCGGCATAGTAGCCGCCCATGACGCCCTGAAGCTCGGGGAACTCGCCAACCATGCCGGTCACGAGGTCCGCCTTGGCCAGACGCGCGGCGCGCTCGGCCTGATCGGCATCAGAGCCCGGAATGTAAGCCGCCAGCGTGCGCGCCAGCTTGGCCACCCGCTCCACCTTGGCGGCGAGCGTTCCCAGCTTCTCGTGGAACACGATCTCGCCCAGCTTGGGCAGACGGTCCTCAAGACGGGTCTTCAGGTCGGTTTCATAGAAGAACTTGGCGTCAGACAGGCGGGCCGCCAGCACGCGCTCGTTGCCCGCCACGATGGCCTTGCCGCCATCGGCTGCTTCCACGTTGGCCACGCAGATGAAGCGGTTGGCGAGCTTGCCGGTCGCGGCATTGCGCAGCGCGAAATACTTCTGGTTGGCGCGCATGGTCAGCTGAATGACTTCCGGCGGAACCTGAAGGAACGCCTCGTCGAACTGGCCCATCAGCGGCACCGGCCATTCGGTCAGCCCTGCGTTCTCCGCCAGCAGACCGGGGTCTTCCACCAGCTCCAGACCGGCGGCATCGGCCAGCTTGCGGGCGCTTGCATCAATGATGCGCTGGCGCTCGGCCAGATCGATGATGACCCGGCTGACGCGCAGCTTGGTCCGGTATTCCTCGGCGTTGTTCACCGGGAACGGCGACGGCCCCATGAAGCGGTGGCCGCGGGTGATATTCCCGCTGCGCACGCCTTCCACTTCCAGCGGCACCACCTGCCCGTCGAACAGGCAGAGGATGGACTGGAGCGGACGCACCCAGCGCAGGGAGTCGGTCGAGCTGGACGCCTCGCCCCAACGCATGGACTTGGGCCACGGGAAATTGCGGATCGCGCCGGTGATGATCTCCGGCAGCACCTCCACCGTCGGACGACCCTTGCGGGAAATCTTGGCGAACAGGAAGGTGCCCTTGCCCTCGGCGCGCTCTTCAAGCTGCTCGCGGGTGAGGCCCGTGGACTTCAGGAAGCCCTCGATCGCCTGCGCGGGTGCATCGACCCGCGGACCGCGGCGCTCTTCCTCGATATCCGGCTGGGCCGTGGGCAGGCCGGTCACAGCCACTGCCAGACGGCGCGGCGTCACGAAGGTCTCGACGGTTTCAGCCGCCAGTCCCTGCGCCGTCAAGCCCTCGCCCAGCAGGCGGGCCAGGTCCTCGGCAGCACGGGCCTGCATACGGGCCGGAATCTCATCGGATTGAAGCTCAAGCAACATCTCGGACATCAGGCGGCACTCCACCCGAAATCGCGGGCCCAACGTTCCGCGTTCACGTCGATCCACTTCTCGCAGCAGCCCTTGGCCAGCTCGCGCACGCGGCCAATGTAGGCCTGGCGCTCGGCGACCGAAATGACACCGCGGGCATTGAGAAGGTTGAACAAATGGCTCGCCTTGATGGCGAAGTCATAGGCTGGCAGCGGCAGGCGCGCTTCCAGAGCCGCCTTGCACTGCTCCTGCGCTTCCTTGAACTGGCGGAACAGGATCTCGGTGTTGGCGTGTTCGAAGTTGTAGGCCGAGAACTGCTTCTCGTTCTGCAGGAACACGTCGCCGTAGGTCACGCCCTGGCCGTTGAAATCCAGATCGTAAACGTTGTCCACGCCCTGAATGTACATGGCCAGACGCTCAAGACCGTAGGTGATCTCGCCTGCCACCGGCTTGCAATCGAACCCGCCCACCTGCTGGAAGTAGGTGAACTGGGTGACTTCCATGCCGTCGCACCACACTTCCCAGCCAAGGCCCCAGGCGCCCAGCGTCGGGCTTTCCCAGTCGTCCTCGACGAAGCGGATGTCGTGCAGCGCCAGATCGATGCCGATCTCCTTGAGCGAGCCAAGGTAGAGTTCGACAATGTTCTCGGGGCTCGGCTTCAGGATGACCTGAAACTGATAATAGTGCTGCAAGCGGTTCGGGTTCTCGCCGTAGCGGCCGTCGGTCGGACGGCGAGACGGCTGAACATAGGCGGCTTTCCACGGCTCCGGCCCAAGAGACCGCAAGGTGGTTGCCGGGTGAAAGGTGCCTGCTCCCATTTCCACATCATAAGGCTGCAATACAACGCAGCCTTGCTGCGCCCAGTAGCGCTGCAAGGTGAGAATGAGATCCTGAAACGATGGCTTCTTAACGTCGGCCACTGCGCCGTTTACCCCGCTGTTGTACGGAGGCCGGACCCTAACGGGGGGGCTGTCAGGGGTCAAGGATATGTATGGCGTATGAACAGCGCTGCGACACAGGGAACCACAGGCATTGCGGGTGCGCCACACTTCGTTAACCGCCGCCATTAACCACCCCCATTAACCAGTGTCGCGCCTCTTGCCCCCGGTCTTGCCTTGCGACCCTGTTTTCGCTAGAGATCGCCGCTTCGCTAGCCGGGCGGAACATCCCTGGAGGTCCGCCCCTGTTCTGATTGGAGATGAACATGAGCAACGTGCTTTCCGTGAAAGCCGAGCTTCGTACCGGTGCCGGCAAGGGAGTGGCCCGGGCTGCCCGCAAGACTGGTCAGGCTCCGGCCGTGATCTACGGCATGAAGACCGAACCGACCCTGATCGTGATCAACGAGAACGAGCTGTGGAAGGCCCTGAACAAGGGCACCTACTTCGACTCGATCATCGAGATCGACGTGGACGGCAAGGTTGAGCGCGTCATTGCACGCGACGTCCAGTTCCACCCGGTGACCGACCGTCCGCTGCACGTCGACTTCCTGCGCGTTCCGGCCGACTTCGAGTTCGAAGCCGAGGACGAGGTCGAGGCTGAAGACGCCGAGTAAGACCGGCTGAGGCGCTTATTGCCGCCTCGCCGTCCGAAACGGACCTGTAGAAGGGGCGCGGGATTTGATCCTGCGCCCTTTTTGCTTGTAGGAACACGCGCACAAACACGAGTCTTGAGGGCATGGCCATGCAGCTCTTTGTCGGACTGGGCAATCCCGGCAGCCAGTATGAAGGCAACCGCCACAACATCGGCTTTATGGCGGTGGACCGCATTGCGCAGGAATACGGCTTCGGGCCGTGGCGCAGCCGCTTCAAGGGATTGGCGGCGGAAGGCACCATCGACGGCCAGAAGGTGCTGCTACTCAAACCCCAGACCTACATGAACCTCTCGGGCGACTCCGTCGCTGAGGCCCTGCGCTTCTACAAGCTGCCGCTGGAGGCCCTGCTGGTTTTCCATGACGAGCTGGACGTTGCCCCCGGCAAACTCAAGATGAAGGTGGGCGGCGGCGCGGCGGGCCACAATGGCCTGCGCTCCATCGACTCTCATTTGGGCCCCCATTATCGCCGTGCACGGCTCGGCATCGGCCACCCCGGCTCGAAAGAGCGGGTGCATGGTTGGGTGCTCGGCGACTTCGCCAAGGCCGACCAGACCTGGCTCGACGCCTTTCTGGACGCAATCGCCAGGGAAGCCGGGTGGCTCGCCAAGGGCAACGACGCCCGCTTCGCCTCCAGCGTCTCCCAGCGGCTGACCCCGCCCCGCCCGAAGAAGGAAAAGGCGGCAGACGGGGCCGAGGCCCCAACAAAGCCGGCCGCAAAGCCTGAAGCCGAGGCCCCGGCAGCGCCCGTCACCCGCGTGCTCTCCGTCTCTCCCCGCCCGGCCCCGGCTCAGGATGCGCCCAGCAATGCCACGCGCGTTGCGCCAACCCTTCAGTCGCTCTTCGACAAATTCAGCAAGAAGCGCTAAGAAGCGCGCGAATTCCACTTTGGCGGCGGCCTGTCCGGTAGTCCGCCGATCCTAGATTGCGAGACAAGGAACACCATGGGTTTTCAATGCGGCATCGTCGGACTGCCCAATGTCGGCAAGTCCACCCTGTTCAACGCGCTGACCGAGACCGCCGCGGCAGCTTCCGCCAACTACCCCTTCTGCACCATCGAGCCGAACGTCGGCCAGGTGCCGGTGCCGGACAAGCGGCTGAACGAGATCGCGGCGCTGGCCAAGTCGCAGCGCATTGTTGAGACTCAGCTGGCGTTCGTTGACATCGCCGGTCTGGTGCGCGGCGCGTCCAAGGGCGAGGGTCTGGGCAACCAGTTCCTCGGCAACATCCGCGAAGTTGACGCCATCATTCACGTGCTGCGCTGCTTTGAGGGCGACATCACCCACGTTGAGGGCCGCGTCGATCCGATCGCCGATGCCGAGACGTCGAGACCGAGCTGATGCTCTCCGACCTCGACAGCCTTGAGCGTCGTCTGGTTGCCATCTCCAAGAAGGCCAAGGGCGGCGACAAGGAAGCCAAGGTTCAGGAAGCGGTGTTCACGCCGGTTCTCGATCTGCTGCGCGACGGCAAGCCCGCCCGCCTGTTCAAGCCGCGTGACGAGGAAGAAGCCCGCGTCTTCAAGCAGGCGCAGCTGCTGACCTCCAAGCCGGTGCTGTACGTGTGCAACGTCGATGAGGACAGCGCGGCCACCGGCAACGCCTTCTCGCAGCGCGTTGCAGAAAAGGCCGCAGCCGAAGGCGCTTATTCCGTCGTCATCTCTGCGGCCATCGAGGCGGAAATCTCGCAGATGGACCCGGCTGATCGCCCGGCGTTCCTCTCTGACCTCGGCCTTGAGGAAACCGGCCTTGCCCGCGTCATCCGCGCCGGTTACGGCCTGCTCGACCTCATCACCTTCTTCACCGTCGGCCCGAAGGAAGCCCGCGCCTGGACCGTGCGCAAGGGCGCGAAGGCTCCCGAGGCCGCAGGCGTCATTCACACCGACTTCGAGCGCGGCTTCATTCGGGCCGAAACCACCGCATTTGAAGACTATGTGAAGTTCGGCGGCGAGGCCGGAGCCAAGGAAGCAGGCCGCATGCGCCTTGAAGGAAAAGACTATATCGTTCAGGATGGCGACATCATGCTGTTCCGCTTCAACACGTAAGCTTCAACACGTAAGGATGCCAATTGCGGTACTTCGAGGATTTCATTGTTGGTGAGGAAGTGAGCTTCGGCCGTTACGAGGTGACGGCCGAAGAGATCATCGAATTCGCAAGCCGATACGACCCTCAACCCTTCCATACGGATCCCGAGGCTGCAAAGCGCTCGATGTTCGGCGTTCTGTGCGCCAGCGGCTGGCACACCTGCGCCATGACCATGCGCATGCTGGTTGACTGGATGAAGCAGGAAAGCCGGTCAGGCGAAGGCTCACCGGGCGTCGAGCAAATTCGCTGGCTGCGCCCGGTCATCGCCGGTGACGTGCTTGGCCTGCGGGTCAGGACGATCAGCGCCCGCCTCTCCGGCAGTCGCCCCGGCTACGGCATCGTCACCTTTGACCTGAAGACAGTGGATGCAACGGGCGCGCCTGTGATGACGATGATCGCCACCGTCTTCTTCCAGCAGCGCCCGGAAATTTACTGATGTTCGGGCCTGCTCAGGTGCCCGGAAAATCCATCAGGGTGAAC
>JAEZBH010000510.1 GCA_023427285.1 Pseudomonadota bacterium | reverse complement strand
GCGCTGGCCGGAATGTCTGCCTTGAGCGCGCCGCCCCAGCTTTCGCTGTCGGTGTTCATCGGCATGCCGCCGCTGGCGGTTCCGCCCTTATCGTCAAGGAAGTTCATGCGATGGCGAGTATCGCGATAGTATCCGCTCGCCTCCACATCGCCCCAATCAAAAATGCCCTGCCAGCGGCCATTGGCGAACCACGAGCGGTTCGAGGTCATGTCCATGTACTGATTGGCGAAGCCTTCGTAGGGGCTGTACTGATAGCCGCCCTTTACCTCAAAGAGGCCGATACCAGTCTGGGCCGCCAGCGTCAGGGCGTGATCCGTCTTGGCGAATTCCGTGGACCGCACCTCTCCACGCTTGCCGCCGCCCTTGTAGTTCTGCGCCTCGGTGTAACTGCCGTCGTAAGTGAGGCTGAGGCTGTCGCTTGCCGCTGTCAGCGAAAGCGCGCCGCCAAAGCCATCGCCGTTGCTGCGGTAGAAGCTGGAAGCCTCGCCCGTCACCAAGCTCTCACCCGACCGGGCGAAACGCGGGCGCACCGTTTCCACCGCAATCGCGCCGCCAATGGAATCGCCGCCCATGCTGACCGGGGAAACGCCGGTGATAACGCTGATCCCCTCGATTGTTTGCGGGTCCGTGTAGGAGAGCGGCGGGTTCATGTCATTGGCGCAAGCAATGTCAATGGGCGCACCATCCACCAGAATGGAAAGCCGCTTGCCGGTGAGGCCACGAATGCTTGGAATGCCGGAGAAGCCGCCACCGTTGTACGTGGCAACGCCCGGCACCCGGCGCAGTGCAGAGGCCGTATCGCTGCTGCCCGTTTGGTAGGCCGAAAGGTCGGCCCGGCTCAACTGCTCCGGCACGGCGGCGCCAGAGGCCAGCGGTGCGGAGTTCACATCAATTTTCGGGAGCGCCTGAGCCCCTTGCGCCAGAGCGGCGGGAGAGACGGTGCAGCACAGCACAGCCGCAGCGGCTGCCTTGAGAGAAATAGACATAATAGGGAATCCTGATCCATGCGCACGGGGTTACGCTTCCGCGCGCGGGCAATTCATTTGGGTGAGCGGGATCAGGCGTTGAGCGGCGGGCCAATAGCGGGCGGACGCAGAAAGAAGGGCTGCGGCAGCCGCAAGGTTTTGACGGGCTGCAAGCCGAGGAGCATGATGAATGCAATGGCGACAGCCAGCAGCACCGGATCTGCGCCTGAAAGCAGCGGCGCGCCATGCCCCGTGAAAGCACACGGAGCGTCCTGACCGCGATCCGGCTGGGAGCTATCCGGGCTCTTGATCTGACCATCTGCCGTCAGCAGCACCGTCTGCATGCCATCGGCAGTACAAAGCTGCACGACAATGCCCTCAGCACTGACTGAGGCCATAAAGCCGGACGGCACCACCGCCTTTACCAACAACGCCAACGCCACCAGCCAGACGGCCAGCAGCGGGTGTTGACGAAAAAAGGTGCGCATGCGCGTCACGACAATGCTAACAGTTCATCCGTTGCAACGAGTTAAGGGCGGTTTAGACGGATTTGCCAAGTGTCCGCAAGTCCCTATACTGCGGCATACTGATCCTGCGCACCCAGCGTGCAAAATGCTGCATCGGATAGCGCACCATCCTTTAATTCGTGTTTTTTAGACTTAGCGGATAAGAAATGAAGCAGTCCAAAGGCCCGGCAAAAACCGAGACCCCTCAACCCCGCTCCGTCGGTCGCCCCCGCAGCGAACGCTCTGAAACGGCGATCCTGAACGCTGCGATGGATATCCTGATCGAGCGCGGCTATCGCGGGTTCACGATTGATGAGGTTGTCACCCGCGCGGCCGTCAGCAAGGCCACCATCTATCGCCGCTGGCCGTCCAAGGAGTTGCTGGCTGTGGCAGCGGTTGGAGGTTTTCCCGAGCTTCAGGTGGTCGACACCGGCTCCCTGACCGAAGACCTTTACAGCATCGTGTCTGAGTTCACCGACGTGGTGCAGAACACCGCCCTTGGCACCGTGTGGCCTTCTTTGGTGGGCGAGCGCAGCCGGAATGCTGAGCTCAAGCAAGCACTGGATGCGATGACCGAACACCGCCGCACGCCTACCCGCAGGGCTTTCGAGCGGGCAATCGAGCGCGGCGAGCTTCCCGCAGACCTGGATTTTGCCCTTGCCATCGATCTGGTGATGGGGCCGGTATTGCTGCGCCTTCTGTTTCAGGATGCGGACACCAGCCCTGCGGCGTTCCGCAAGATCATTGCAGCCGCCCTGCTAGCTTTAGGATACAAGGCGGAAAAAAAGCCTGCCCCTCGCAAGAGACAGGCTTCAAAACCCTCAGCGTAAGCGTATCAACACGCCCCGCAACCGCCCGGAAATCTGGAATCAAACGGGCGGCGTGAAACGGATGGGAACGCGGTTAAAACCCGCCAAATTCTCCCCATACGCCCGTTCACACTGATCCTCGATCAGCTCAAAATCACCGATGGCCGAAATGATTTCCTCCACCATCAACGGGCCGATGAACTCGGCCAGATTTGCACCCAGACAATAGCCGGGCCCGGTGCCGAACGTCAGGTCGGCCTTTCTAGGGCGGCGAATATCAAATTCCTCGGCACGCTCGAACCGGGCCTCGTCCCGATTGGCGGAGGCATAAATCATCAGGAGAACATCGTTCTGCCGGATCTGCTTGCCGCCAAGCTCGAAATCCTTTCGGGCGCTGCGGACCAGCATATTGGTCGGCTGGTCATACCGGCAGGTCTCAAGGAAAGCCGCCTTGGCCAGCCCGGCAGGATCGGCAACCACCAACGCCTTCTGGTCCGGGTGTTTCGCCAGGTAATAAAAGACACCCGCCGTTGCCATGGGCGTCGTCTCTGATCCGGTTACCAGCAACGAGAAGAAATAGTTGATCAGGTCAACATCGGTCAGCCGCTGGCCCTCAACCTCCGCCTCAAGCAAGGCCTTGGCCTGACGAACGGCCAATTCCGGCTGCTGGCGCAGGCGCGCAACAAAGGCCGCCATGTAGCCGCCCAATTCCTGCGCCGCCCGCTGATTACGTTCTGAAGACGCGCCCTTTTGGCCCGTTTCGCGATGCAGGATCATCTCATCGATCAGCGAGCGCAGATATTCCGCGTCTTCTCGGGGCAGGCCAAGATTATACCCGGCATTGATGCACATAACCCGATTGGCCAAATCCCGGTAAACGTCAAATGTGCCCTGCGCTAGAAGCGGGTGCAGCAACTCCCGCACCAGACTGCGCAGACGCTCCGCCTCCTCCTTGATCGCCTTGCGGCTGTAAAAGGGCGTCAGAACATTGCGCCACGGCTTTCGCTCGGGCTCATTCATGGTCATGAAGGTGTGGGGAATGGGTTCGCCCAAAATATGCTGACCCAGCAGCGCCCCCTTGCTGAAGTCGATGCACCCCTCCGCCCGGCTGGCCTGATCCACGTCGTCATAACGCGCCAGCGCCCACGCGTTGTATTTGGGCAGGTGATAGGGGCACCCTGCCTCTCGCATCTGCCGGTAAAGCTCCCGGGGGTCCCGCATCGCCTCATCGGAATAGGGATCGTAATCGACAGTCACATCATTCTCCGCACTGAATTCACACAAGAGCCGCCGGGGCCCTTAAAATCTCGATCAGCCAACAATGCGCCACGCTGGCCACGGCACGCCGTCAACGCTGCGGATCACCGCCTCAACCGGCGCACCAATTGCAATTTTATCGGGCTCCACCCCGTTGATCGGGCCATCAGCACGCTCGACCAAATTCCCGACGAGCCGGATGCCGCGCTGCTCTTCCAATTCCACAAGCGCGACAGGATAGGGCGTGAGCGCAGCAAAGGCAGGCAGGACCGGAGGATGGACCCGGGTGAACGACCAGATCCGGCCTCTGCCGGACACCGGTTTCCACTCCGGCGCGCTGCCGCACTGAACACAGCGGATCCGCGTCGGGAACATCCACTCCCGGCAGTGCCGACAATGTTGAATAAGCAAGTGCCCCTGCCTCAGCGATTCCCAAAAGGGGGCTTCCACAGCGCTGGACGTGTCAGGAACGGGTATGGTGTCGATCATGCATCCCTCCGCAGGAGAAGCGCACCGTTCGGCGTGCTGTCGCAGCCGGTCACCAGACAGGTGTTGGCACCGTCCACCTGATTGACAGCGCTGCCCCTCATCTGCCGAACACCTTCGGCCACCAGATTCATGCCGTGGATATAGGCCTCGGACAGAC